>ONWI01000175.1 GCA_900321515.1 uncultured Eubacteriales bacterium
AGTTTTTTATTATTTTTTTTGAATAAAGTAAAAATTATAAAAAACATCAAAATATCATTTTAAAAACTGAAAATATATATAAAGTTAACAATATCAGGGTAGAATCCATTCTCTGAAGACTGTATAATAATTTGCAAAGGTCGCATTGGCGGCTCTGAAATCAGTAACATCGGAGGATTATTTTATGTTTGACATATTTGACAGGGGCGTTGAGGAAGCCAAGCGCGATGTCTATTCCTCACAGGAAGAGCTCGAAGTACGGCTCGGCGAACTTCAGCGCGAAATGAAGGCAGCAGGAATTCCCACCGTGGTGGTATTCGAGGGTTGGAGCGCATCCGGCAAAGGTACGATGATCGGACGGCTCATCCGTTCGCTTGACCCCAGAGGCTTCAAGGTCTATTCCATGACCAAGCCGACAGACGAGGAAAGACGCTACCCGGTAATGCGCCGCTACTGGCTCAACCTTCCGACCAACGGCAATATCTCTGTATTCGACCGCAGCTGGTATCGCTGCATCGACTTCAAGGAAGGCAAAAAGCTGAAGGATGACGACGAAGCCAAGATATACAATATTCTCGACTTTGAATCCCAGCTTACCGCCGAGGGCTATCTGGTAATAAAGTTCTTCCTGCACATTTCCAGCGAAGAGCAGAAAAAACGCTTCAATAAACTGAAGTCGGTCAAGTCTACCGCGTGGAGAGTCAAGAAATCCGACATAAAACAGAATGAGAATTATGTCAAGGTTTACCGTATGCTCTGTGAGCTTTTCGACCGCACCAATACCCCCGCAGCTCCATGGCACATCATCAGCACATCTGACAAAGATACCGCTTCTCTCACCATGTATTCAATAATAATATCGGCAATGGAGCGTGCGCTTGAACAAAAGAGCAGAGGACTGCGTGTCAACCCGGAGGCAATAGACATCAAATCGCCCACACGTCCGCAGGTTTCTGTCAGTCTGAGCGACGTGGATCTTTCGCTCAAGGTTTCCGACGGAGAATACAAAAAACGCCTCAAAAACCTGCAGGACAGACTATTCGTGCTGCAAAACGAGCTCTACCGCCGGAAGATTCCGCTCATCATAGCATACGAGGGCTGGGACGCGGCAGGCAAGGGCGGAAATATCCGCCGCATCACACAGGCTCTCGACCCCAGAGGCTATGAGGTGCTGCCGATTGGTTCACCCACACCGGATGAAAAACAGCGTCATTTCCTCTGGCGCTTCTGGACACGTCTGCCCAAGGACGGACACACCGCGATATTCGACCGCACATGGTACGGCAGAGTGCTCGTGGAACGCATCGAAGGCTTCTGTACCAAGGACGAATGGCAACAGGCTTACGACGAGATCAACCGCTTTGAATACAGCCTGACAGACTTCGGCGCGATAGTGGTAAAATTCTGGCTGCATATCGACAGCGACGAGCAGCTTGTGCGCTTCACCGCACGACAGAACACACCTTCAAAGCAATGGAAGATAACCGAAGAGGACTGGCGTAACCGCGCTAAGTGGGGAGATTATGAGACAGCCGTCAACGAGATGATCGAAAAGACCAACACTCCGAATGCTCCGTGGATCATCATTGAATCCAACGACAAGAAATATGCCCGTCTGCGCACACTTGAAGAGATTATTGCGCTCATAGAAAAACGTCTTGCCATTAAGGACTGATTTTTTCCGTCAGAGTCTGTTTGAAGAAATGTAACAATTAAACACTTGTAAAACACCGCTGTGTTTGGTATACTGAATTAATTAGATAAAACAAACAAGGCGGTGTTTTTTTGGCGCGTCTGGCAAATCGGAAGAAATATCAGAAAAAAAGAGAAACCTTCATGCAGTTTTACAACAGAACATGCAACCGCGTTTTCGACTATGTCTACGAACGCTGCCTGAATCACAGCGATACTATGATTGTCTGCCGCGAAGCATTTATCGACATGTACTTTGACATATCCGACCTCCGCTCCGCGCCCAGCGTGGAGTACTGGCAGCGCAAAGAGGTTGATAAGACCCTGCATTATTTGGTGCGCAAGGACAGGCTCAGCATGATACACGAAAAAACGCTTGCCGATATTCCCGACAGCATAACCGCTGACGAAAAGGAGGAACTCTGGCGGCGTATAAACCGCACAATCGACATAGATCCCTGGAGACTTGTGCCAATACCCGGCAAATCCTCGATTTTCACAGTACTTGCCGACCAGGCGGCTTCCGACATGAGCTACATGAGTCCGTTCGACATTGCCAAAGCGGTCGGCATAGTGCTGATTATCATCGGCTTAATAGGAGGCGCCGGCTTTGGTGCCTATTATTTTCTGTTTCGCGGTTCCTCCGGAGGCGTGGAAGCCATGGAGGAAATTTTCCTTGATGAACGCAGCTACGACGCCTACAACGAGGAATCAAGAGTCCGCGTGACCGACGAGGAAATAAACAACCTCATCAAGGAGGCGTTCGACGGACTTAAGGACGAGGGAGGGCTGAGCAGTCATTCGGCTGTCACTCACAATTCTTCAAAAGAGCCTTTCTTCACAGCCGACGACGCGATCAACGACAAGCTGAAAGTAATTCTCGACTCGATACTAAAGGACGAGATGGGCGACACCGAACGCCTGTGGGCGATTTATTACTATGTCGGCACGCATATCCGCTATGAGAATGTGTCGGATGAAAGCGAAGAACAGCTTGCCCTGCTGAGATATTACTTCAAGCACGAAACCGGCGACAGCCGGCATTATTCCATGCTTTTCAAATCGCTCTGCAACGCCGCCGGATACGACTGCGAGATGATTAAGGGGCGCTTTGTGCTTAACGGCGACACAGAATTTCGCCGTGACATTCTGCACTACTGGAACCGTATGCGGCTCAACGGCATGTACTATTATTACGACTGCGAAGCCGACACCGACGAATTCGGCACGCAGGTGCGCGAATACTACTTCATGGCAACCGACGGCAACATCAAATGGTCCGTCTGGAACCGGGATCACCAGTAGCGCTCGCTCACATCCGTTCGCTCGCTAAATGAAAAATGAATGATGAATAATGGAGGAAGGCGCGTTGCGCCTTGGAATGAAGAGGTGAGAGTGCCTTGGCAATTACTTTTTCAGAAAACAACAAACGGTTTGTACTGGATCTTCTGGGGTATGAGTTCCCCGCTGTTTCAAAAAGCGACGACGATTACGACGCCAACTGGCTGAAGGTGAGCATGGAGTATTCCGACGGGTCGCTTTCTTTTCAGCGAATTGATTGCTGTCTGCTGAGTTATGAATTGCGGGAGCTGATCGGAGCAATTGACGGGATTCTTTCCGGAAGGGAAACCGGGTATATTTCGGATTTCATGGAGCCGTATCTTGCCTTTGCGGTGACGAAAGCAGCGGATGTGTATGCCGTAATGATCAAATTCATTTACGACGGCGCCGCATGGAATGACGTTTACATTTGTCAGGGAATGAACCTGCAGGAGTTGACCGATTTCAACAGGCAATGCAAGGCTTTATATGAAAAATATCCCTATCGCAGCACAGGCAAATAACGCCCTCTGCAAGGAAAAAGGATTTGATACAATATGAGAAACAATACCGCAACCGCTTCTGCCGAAAAATCGCAGGAGGAGGCAATGCAGCTTGTTCATGAACTCCAGCAGGTGACGCTTGCCATGCTGAAAGACATAGACAGAGTATGCACGGAGTACAATATCCCCTATTACCTCGGCGAAGGCACCATGCTTGGCGCCGTGCGCCACAAGGGTTTTATACCGTGGGACGACGACATCGACCTGCTGATGATGCGGGACGATTACGAGCGCTTTCTCAAGATCGCTCCCGAAGCGATGGGCGAAAAATACGAAATTCAGCATTATACCACCATGCCGAATTGCTGGACGCCGCTGCTGAAGGTGCGTCTGATCACCGACAGTGCGAAATTCCGGCAGTCCCACATCGCGCATGTCACACCGAACAACGGACCGATGATCGACATTTTTCCGCTCGACAACGTGCCGAAGCTCTCCTCCCCCGCCCAGACATGGCAGGGAACCAAAATGCGCATTCTGCGCGGCACGCTCTCGCAAAAGATGAAGACTGCCGAGGACGATTCCTTCGCCAAGAAGGTGTTGCGCTTCGCCTCGCATTTTGTTTCAAGGGAATTTCTCTTTAAGAGCATAAACAAGAATTATGTAAAGTACAACAATCCCGACAATCAATACATCGTATGCCTTGCAAGCTATTACAAGGTTCAGAAAGAGACATTTCCAAAAGAAGCGTTCGGTCATCCTGTCCGAGTGCCGTTCGAGGACGGAATGTTCCCCGTACCGCAAGACACGGACCTCATACTCACTACAATTTACGGCGACTACATGACCCCTCCCCCGCCCGAAAAACGCGTTATCAAGCACCACTTCTGAGGCACTTCTGTCCTATCGGTCTGCGTGAATCTATATATTGGAGTGATTGACCCTTGGCAATCAAAAAATTAATCAAAAAACTGCCTACAATGGCGCTGGCGGCCAAATACGCAAAATATTACAAGCGCAATAAAGTAGACGAGAATCTCATATTCTATTCATCGCATCAGGGAGCCGGCATGCTCTGCGGTCCGTACGCAATATTCCGCAAACTAATGGATTCCCGTGAATTTGACAATTATACGCATGTCTGGCAGATCAATGATCCAGCCGAACAAAAGCAGCTGAAGAAGGAATACTGCGACTGGACTAACGTCAGATTTGTAGAAAAGAACAGCGACGGATATTTCAAAGCCCTGACCCGTGCCAAATACATAATAGTCAACAATACGATTCCCTTTTACTTTACCAAAAAGCCGGAGCAGGTGTATGTCAATACATGGCATGGCATTCCGCTCAAAACACTTGGCTACGATGTGCCGGACGGCAAATTCACCACCCGCAATATGACCAGGAATTTTATGCTGACCGACTATTTAATTTCGCCATGCAGATTTATGACAAAAATTTATCTTGAAAGCTATAAGCTGGGCGGCGTTTATACCGGCAAACTGATTGAAAACGGCTATCCCCGCAACGATATGCTCTTTGACACCAAGCGTGACGATATTGTGGAAAAGCTGATTAACCGGGGCATTGCCATTGACGACAAAAAGAAGATAATTCTCTACGCCCCCACATGGAAGGGCGCTTCCTTCGACAAGGCCGACAAGGACATCGCCAGATACGACGAATTCTGCGACTACCTGTACGATCATATAGACACGGAAAAATATCAGATTCTTGTCAAGCCGCACCCTATGGTTTACAGACTGCTTTCCAAAGAGGAAAAGCAGAGCGGAAGGTATGTCCCGCAGTCGATAGACACAGACGAACTTATGTCCGTAACCGATGTGCTCGTCTCGGATTATTCGAGCATATTCTTCGATTTTCTGCTCACCGACCGACCGATCATCTTTTATATTCCCGACCTTGAAAGCTACCGCGAATACCGTGGCATGTACTTCGGACTGCATGAACTTCCGGGGCCGTATTCGGGCGATATGGGCGACATCGCAGAATGGATCAACCGCGCGGGAACAATCCGGAATGAATACGGAAGCGCATACGAAAAGATGAAGACATGGTCGTGTGAATTTGACGACGGCAAGGTTACGGGAAAGGTCATTGACTTCATCCTGCACGGCAACGCTTCCGCCTGCCGCATTGTGGAATCGGACAACTCCCATAAGAAAAAAATGCTCGTTGCCGGCGGCAGCTTTGCTCCCGGAGAGCACACCGAAAAGATTCTTAAATGGCTCGATAACATAGATTATTCCTCAAACGACGTTACCATGCTTATAGATGACGACGGCAAATGCACAGACGAAATAATGCGCGTCAACGACAACGTGCGGGTGCTCTGCCGCAACGGGCTTATTCCCAGAAGCATTCCGGCAGCCATTCGGTCAATTATAACCAACCCCGACAAAGTAAGCACATCCAGCCTTCTGAAGCTTTTCAACACCGATGAGATAAAGAACAATTACAGACGCATTTTAGGCGAAAGCAGATTTGACATTGTAGCAAATTTTGCCGGTGAATGCTTCGAACAGGCCTTGACCGCTTATCACGGAGGACAAAGCGAGGTTATTTCGGAAAAGAGCTTCAACGGCTGGACGGCGGCGTTTGAAAGCGCCCACGGCGAATGGAAGTGCAACAAGATTATACTGTAAACAATATTCTTTGCGGTCATAAAACGGCGGTTTGAATCACGCTGACTGCTTGATATTCAGATTGAAGCTGGTGAAATAATATGGACGGTTTAATAAAAGTCTCAGTCATTGTTCCGGTATATAATTCAGCGAATTTTCTGGCAAAATGCCTCGATTCTCTGGCGGCTCAGACCATCGACTCCCTGGAAGTCGTTATGGTCAATGACGGATCAAGGGACAATTCCCTCGACATCATGCGGGAATATGAACAGAAATATCCCGGAAAATTCCACGGCTATGACAAGCCGAACAGCGGCGTCGCCGATACCCGCAATATGGGCGTTAGCAAGGCGCGCGGTGAATTTATCGGATTTGTGGACAGCGACGACTGCGTGGAGCCTGCATTTTTTGAAAAGCTATATAACGGCGCGGAAAAATACGGCGCGGACATATGCGTCGGCAATGTAATAGAGATTATCGGCAGCGAGGACAACGTACATTTTCAGGACAGAATAAAGAGCGAAGGCTTCATTTCCCTTAATGAGACCCCGGAAAAGGTCAATCTCTGCCGACCCTATCTGTGCAACAAGATTTTCAGGCGCACGATATTCAACAGTGATAACGTATTCCCTCACGGAATGTGCTATGAGGACGTATCGCTCATTTACGGCATTCTCTTTACAGCCGACAGAATCGCCCTCGTACCGGACGTTCACTACACATACCTCAGATTACGCGGGGATTCCATAAGCAATTCCGCCGATGAAAAGGCATTCGATATATTCAGGGCGTGCGACATCATAGATGAAAGGGCGCACAGACTCAACGATTACTCAAAGATCGGCAATGTAATTCAATGGGTAATCATTTCGCATATTTTCATACGCGTCAAACGCGCATATGACGACCCGAACAGGCAATTCAAACTGCGGTTCATCGAACGCGCATATGAATATCTCGATGAGAAATTCCCGGACTGGAAGAAAAACAGATTTTATTTCGCAAACAAAAAGAACCTTGTATTTCGCAGCAAGGCGCTTGTAAAGCTTGCGTTTGTCTATTGCAATTTCCTGCCGGTGAAAATGTGAAAACCCTATTGATATTTGGCACGGACTGTTATATAATTTATTTATTAAACTTATTTTTTAACAAAGGTGAGATTATTAATGCTGGATATTAAATTCCTAAGAGAAAATCCCGATATTGTCAAAGAAAACATCAAAAAGAAATTCCAGGACAGCAAGCTTCCGCTTGTCGATGAAGTTATCGCGCTTGACAAGCAGCTTCGCTCCATCATGCAGGAGGCGGACGGACTCCGCGCCAACAGAAACAAGGTTTCCAAGGGCATCGGTGCTCTCATGGCTAAAGGCAAAAAGGAAGAAGCCGAAGCCGAAAAGGTCAAAGTCACGCAGTTCTCCGAGCGACTCGCGGAATGCGAAAGGCTCGAAACCGAACTCAAGGAAAAGGTCCGCACCATCATGCTGACCATTCCCAACATCATCGACCCCTCTGTACCGATTGGCGAAGACGACAGCAAAAATGTGGAGGTCGAGCGCTTCGGCGAGCCTGTCGTACCGGATTTTGAGATACCCTACCACACCGACATCATGAAAACCTTCGACGGCATAGATCTTGACGCAGCGGGTTCTGTCGCGGGTAACGGTTTCTATTACCTCATGGGCGACATCGCAAGGCTGCATTCGTCAATTCTCTCCTACGCCAGAGACTTCATGATAGACCGCGGCTTTACCTATGTCATCCCCCCCTACATGATTCGCAGGAATGTCGTTGACGGCGTTATGAGCTTTGCCGAAATGGACGCCATGATGTACAAGATCGAGGGCGAGGACCTCTACCTCATCGGCACCAGTGAACATTCCATGATAGGCAAATTCATCAATACCATCACCAAGGAGAGCGAGCTTCCCAAGCTGCTCACCAGCTATTCCCCCTGTTTCCGCAAGGAAAAGGGCGCACACGGCATAGAGGAGCGCGGCGTCTACAGAATCCATCAGTTCGAGAAGCAGGAGATGATCGTGGTCTGCAAGCCGGAGGACAGCCCGAAGTATTACGACGTTCTCTGGAAGAACACCGTCGATTTCTTCCGTTCGCTGGATATTCCTGTGCGCACGCTCGAATGCTGCTCCGGTGATCTGGCTGATCTGAAGGTCAAGTCGGTGGACGTGGAAGCGTGGTCGCCCCGTCAGAAGAAGTATTTTGAAGTGGGTTCCTGTTCCAACCTCGGCGATGCGCAGGCACGCCGTCTGGGAATCCGCGTTGTCGGTGAGGACGGCAAAAAGTACCTTGCCCACACGCTGAACAACACCGTTGTAGCGCCTCCGAGAATGCTCATTGCCTTCCTCGAGAACAACCTGCAGGCAGACGGCACCGTGAGAATCCCCGAAAAGCTGCGCATGTACATGGGCGGCAAGGAAGTACTTGTTCCTAAG
>ONWI01000176.1 GCA_900321515.1 uncultured Eubacteriales bacterium
GATTCAGCGGGCTGCCCATAAATCCGGTCATCTGAATCAGAAACAGACTCGGTATGGCCGTATTGAATCTCTCCAGCGCAGACCAATTCGGCATTTCGAGGTGTATGAGCACCATTACTCCGAAAAGCACGGCAAACGCGACTATGTGCTGCGGGAATGTGGATGTGTATTTTTTCCAGAAATATTTTAGTGTGTCGAGTATGATGCTTGTTTTCTTCTCCGAACGCTGAATGAATTTGTCCACACTCTGCGCGAGGAATACGCCTGTCAGCAGGAAGAAGAATTCCACGCCCATTGCTCCGTGAGGGAAGACCGCGATTTTTACGCCGTCTCTCAGGGAAAATCCGCCAAGTATCATCTTACCCATGTGAAAAAACAGTATTGACGTGCAGAAGACAAAACGCATGAATTCAAGTGTTCCGTTCCGTTTTTTTAGTGCCGATGCCATTGTTAACGCTCCTTAAGATTAATGTAATCAAATTATCAATTTGATGGTTACATTATATCATACCATTTTAAAGATATCAATATTTTCCAAAATTATTTTGTAACATCGGCATAATTTCATCTTTTTTGAATAATACTGAGAGCCGGTCCGGTATCACCGCGAGTACGTTGATGCAGCGGCATAATATGGCGGATCGGATGATCGCGGGACGCTTGCGAGAATATGCTGGACAGACTATGAAGAGCAAAAAAATAATTCCGCTGCGCTATTGATAATTTTCGACAGTTATATTATAATAACAATGATATTAAACAAGGAGATGTTACTGTGAACTATTCGTACACACCCAAAGGAGTCTGCCCAATTCAGATCGACTTTAATATTGACGGAGACGTAATAACCGATATCAGATTTACCGGCGGTTGCAACGGCAATCTGAAAGCCGTATCAAAGCTGGTCAACGGCTGGACCGTTGATCAGATAGAGAACGCCCTCAGCGGCAACACATGCGGCAGAAAGCCCACATCCTGCGCGGATCAGCTTGCCAAGGCAGTCCGCAAGGCATACGACGACACACAAAAATAGCGATACCGTTTTTTGCCGCAAAGAATCAAAAAATATCCCTGAACATGTCCAGTCCGGACGCCCTGAAAACAAATCTGAAAAAACGCAGGGACAACACTGGCGAAATTTTATAAGCTGCCGCCATGAAATGTGCGTCGGCTCCGAAAATAATCCTGCTTCTTCCGGCATTTGCGCGGCGAAGGAGTATTCTCGCCGCTTTTTCGGCAGGCATACTGAAAAATTTTATCAATTGGCTGACGCTGCGCCCCTGTCCTTTCATTATATCGGTGCGGATAAAGCCCGGACATACCGCGGGAATGTATATTTTCCCGCGGTATTCTTCTCTCAGGGCTTCCGAAAACGCCCTCACAGCCGACTTGGCAGCAGAGTAAAGCGACGTTCCGGCAAGCGGACAGAGCGCGTCGGCGCTGGCTACATTAATGATCGAAGCACCGCTTTTTTTCATGAATACAGGAATGAATTCTTCCGACGACCATATCACAGAATTCTGATCCAAAGAGAGGCATCTTTCTATTTCTTCGTGTGAATACATGCCGAATTTTGCGAATCTGGGCAGCATTCCTGCATTGTTTATTAATACGTCCGCGTCAAATCTGCCCGAAGTGACGTATTCAGCGAGATGTATCCAGCTCTCTCGACGCGAGACGTCGAGGGCCATGAATTCGTATTTTTCGCCAAGCTCCCCAAGCTCCTCTCCAAGTGAGCGGAGCTTTTCTTCGTTCCTTGCGACTCCCAGCACCTGGCAGCCATATCTGCGAATCAGCGAGAGGGTTATTTCTCTTCCAAGTCCTCCTGATGCACCGGTAACTATCACATTTCTGCCCTTTAGCTTTGATTTGTTTTTTATGCTCATCAAAATTCACCTTTGCCTGACAATTCAAATATAAATTGTTAAAAAAACAACTTTTTTAATTGACATTCTATTATAATAATTGTATAATAGTGTTAAATAAGTATGAATAATCTGAGAGGTGTTTATTCGTGTTAAAAAAGGCAATCGCGTTCATTCTGGCGATAGGTATGATTGCGGCGGTAATGTCGTCATGCTCCACTGAAGTCAAGGAACAAAAAAAGGTGTATGATGACAACTACAGGAATTTTTATGAGATTTATGTCCGGTCATTCAGCGATTCCAATCAGGACGGAATAGGTGATCTGCAGGGTGTGCTATCCAAAATTGATTATCTGAAAGCGCCAAAGGGACAGGACGATTCACATTCGCTCGGTATCGACGCGGTATGGTTCATGCCGATTTTCCCATCGCCTTCTGACCACAAATATGATGTGACGGACTACTACAATATTGATCCAAGCTATGGCACTATGGATGATTTTGACGAGCTTCTCAAGAGGTTTCACGAGCGTGGAATAAACGTTATTCTCGATCTGGTGCTCAACCACTCTTCACAGGAGCATCCGTGGTTCCTTCAGGCTGTAGAGGCCTTGAATAAAGGCGATATGGATAATAAATATATCACTTACTATAATTTTTCTACCGAACCTGAAAGAGCCGAGCCCAAAACCGAGGATGAACTGGGCGAGGTTGTAGGATACAATCCCGTTCCCGGCAACGAGGAGGGATATTATTACGAGTCAAGATTCTCACCGGATATGCCCGACCTCAATCTCGATAATCCCGACGTATGGGCTGAGATAAAGGATATAATGAAATTCTGGCTCGATAAGGGCGTGGACGGATTCCGCCTTGACGCATGCAAGAGCTTTTACACAACGTCGATGACGGACAGCATAGATGCTCTATCCAAGATTGTCGAATACGGCAAATCGGTCAAGCCGGACTGTTATTTCGTTGCGGAGATCTGGGACGGTCCCTGGGTAATCGCGCAGTATTACAAAAGCGGCGTGGACAGCATATTTAATTTTGACTGCTCATTCATGGGACCTTACGCCGGTCTGTACAATAACATCGATACAGGCAACGGCAGAAAACTCGGAAAGCATCTCGCGGAATTCTGTAACGATATTCGCAACAGCAACATCAAAGCAATTGATGCTCCGTTTATTTCCAATCACGATACTCCGCGCAGCGGCACATATTTCAAAGGTTCCGCCAACAAGAAGCTTGCTGCCAGCCTTTACATGATGCTTCCGGGCAATCCCTTCATTTATTACGGGGAGGAAATAGGCATGGTCGGCGGCTGGGAAAACGATCCCTATAAGCGCCTTCCTATCAAATGGTCATCAGATGAAAGCGGAATAAACATTATACCGCCAAAGGGAGGAAAGAATGTCAATGCGCCCCAATACGGTGTATATGATCAGCTTAACCACGAAACTTCGCTTGTCAATCATTATAGGAAACTTATCAAGCTGAAAAATCAGAATCCCGAAATTCAGCGAGCCGAGGTTGTTTCCGACTGTGATCTTGGAAATCGCAATGTCGCCTCATACACATGTGCATATGATAATTCAGCGGTTATGGTTATTACCAATATTACAGGCACAGTCAAGACGGTAGATATCAAGGAGGCAGGCTACGGAGATTACAGTGAACTGAGCGGATTCGTAATCGGCGATGATTATATTGAACAGGAAATATTCAGGGCATATATGAACGACGAAGAATATGAGGTACCAGAAGCTCGCCCGATGGCTTCGCCTGTATTCTATGTTAACGGAGTGCTCACTCTCCCTCCGAGAGCAACGGTAGTTCTTCGCAATCCCAGCAAGGTAGACTCCACGTTTGTACCCACAACTACAACAGTGCCGCCGGAGGTTTCGCCGACCGATGTTGTTACTCCCTCGGATACAGAGGAACTGGAGAATGTCTCATCTGATTGATTAAATACAGATTGTAAATAATAATCAATACGCCCGAATGCAGACCTGAATGTCAGCATTCGGGCGTATCGATTTGCAAATATGTAAAATGTACGATTTATAATTACATCGTTATCGGCTCAAATAACACAGGCCTTGCCTCCTGCTTCTTTCATTTGATCGGATACACGCTTAACATTTCACATGATGCCGCTCCTGAAGCTTGTCTGGTGGCTTTACTTTTGCCGCGGGGCTGACGCTTTTCAGGCTTGAAATCAATATAAAGCGCCATTCCGGCTATTGCAAACAGAATAAACAGTCCGGTTACCAAATTGACAATACCGCTGAAAAGCTCTACTATTAAGTCGAATGCGTAAAACACGCCTATAATTGCCACAAGAACTAGAAGTATCTCCGCTGCGTAACCGGCTATATCCCTGATAATCAATACTAATAAATTATTCTCTTTCTTCATTTTTGAGACCGCCCTTTCTTCTCATATCTGAGATGCACAAGTTAAAAAAATATTTGTAAATTGCAATTTAACTATGGTCAGCTATGCAACCTTTTTTCGGTCGCATTTCTGCTAACTTCCGACAATAATATACCATTAATTTTTGCAATTGTCAATAGCAAAATCGCAATTTTGAGAAGAAAATATAATTTTTATGTTTGTCACAAAATTTCTTTGAAAAATTTTATATTTTACTGTTGCATTTTTGAGAAGAACGTGGTATAATGTTTTTGAACATGAAAAGTATTATTTGCAAATTGAGTATACTTTATGCGACAAAATTGAAAAGGACGGTATTGAAATGAATATCAATGAAAAAATCAAACAGCGCAGGCTTCAGCTTGGACTAAATGCAAACGACGTTGCGGAAGCTCTGGGAATTTCACGGGCTACGTTATATAGATATGAGGGGCACGAGATCGAGAAGCTGCCCATATCTGTAATTGAGCCTTTGGCAGCCATACTCGGTACCACTCCGGTTGAGCTTATGGGCTGGAACGAGCCGGGCTTCAGCGGTCAGAAAAGCATTCCCTTGGTGGGGACAATAGCTTGCGGAACGCCTATTCTCGCGGAGGAAAATATTGAGGAATACATCGCAGCGCCAATTGGCTGTGACGCGGATTTTGCTCTCCGCTGCCGTGGCGACAGCATGATCAGGGCGAGAATTTGCGACGGCGATATTGTTTTTATTCACTCTCAGCCGGATTGCAGCAATGGTGAGATTGCCGCGGTGCTTATCGGAGATGAAGCTACGCTCAAGCGTGTTTACAAGCAGCCCGACGCAATCACTCTTATGCCGGAAAACAGTGAGTATTCGCCCCTTGTTTACCGCAGAGACCAGATGAACGAGATCAGAATCCTCGGCAAGGCTGTTGGATTTGTGAGCTACTTTTAATCATTTGAATTGCGCATAATTTAAAAAGCACAGTCCTGGGCAAAAATTCATTGCCTGAGGACTGTGCCTTTTTAGTAACTGTGCAGAAATAATGAATACATTTAGCTCGTCAGAATGCCGAAGGACACTTTATTTTTTGGCAGTAAACAACTGATTAAATTCTGCACAGTTCCTTAGTCAATTCAGTCTGGGGTTACCGTCTGAAATACCGTGTTTTTCTCTTTGTTGTGTTCTTCCGATTTATCAACGGCTCTTATCACCATGTAATATGTCTTGCCGCTCTCCAGTCCGCTAATCTCAGCCCGATAAGGAATGGCGTCATATTGCCCCTGCTCGTATTCATCTGAGACGGTCGGTTCCAGAATCATCTTCTTTGAATTATTAAGCTCGGGATCGGCTTCAAAATCAAATGGCGTGTCTTTATAATAAAGCACATATGTTACGCCTGTCTTGTCCAGCGCGACGTCCCAAGTAACGATGGCGCCGCCTTTTGTCGCTTCGGCGGAGCATATGCCAATTCTCGGCTCCGGTTCATGCGGTGGCCACACGGTTGAATTATTGTATACGCTGCTCCATGCCGGCTCCTCGTCATCATTGGTGATGCGGTTGTCCAGCACAAAATCGTTGATCATGGTCAGATTTGCGTTCGTAATATAATGCGAGAATCCCGCAATATTCTCTGCTTCCGCGATTTCCTCGCGCAGTATGGCGAGACCGGATCCCTTTTTGCCGTTGAGTGCTTTTTTCAGGCCGTATTCCTCCGGTCCTTCCGCATATCCGAGCGACAGCACCGTGAATCCGTCCGGACGGTTTGCCTCAACCGAGAGTTTAGGAAGCTGATTGTATTTATTGTCAGCGAAGAATCCTTCATTGAAGAGCTGTGTCGGATTGGAATCAAGCATATAGCTCTCAAAGAAAAGATAATCGAGATTGGTGCGCGTGGAGTATTTGTAGTGTTCCAGCAGGTGATTGAAGAAGAAAAGACCTCGGTTCTGGCATATCAGCTTGTCGGGGTAATTCTTCCTGACCCTCTCCAGGAAATCATTCACACCGGGCGCTGTCCACTCAAATCTTGTCTTGCCCGGATCCTCGTCCGAGGTGTAACCGTTTGGAGCACAGGTGTCAACGGTGTCGAGAAAGAGTCCGTCGCACCCAAGACCTCTGCCGTAATCCTCTGTAAGAATCTCCTTGATACCCGGAACATTGTCGTCGCCGTCAAACTTCATGTTGTCCAGCACGTCGTACCAGTTCGGATCGCCTATGTTGGTGTATGCGCATGTAAAATAAGGATTGAAATCCGGTTTGCCGTCGCGGACGTTGTCATCCAGATAATATGATGCAAAGCC
>ONWI01000178.1 GCA_900321515.1 uncultured Eubacteriales bacterium
TCGCAAATCAAGACGGTAAAACGGCTGTCCATGGAAATCAATTTTGGACGTAATTTTAGTTACATGTGTTTGATGTTCACTAAAATGTATGTAAATCGTGGTCAGGAAAATTTGTATAAGGTATTTTATCGGTGGCGCCTAAGCCTGATTTGCGTCGCAGCGCGTTGCAGTGATGGGCTCTGCCCTTGACCCGCCAGGAGGTCCAGACCCCCTGGACTCTCACGCTCGCATTCGCTCGCTAATTCGGCGCTGCGCGCTTTCTTTTAAAAATTGATTTCCGTGACGGCTGTCACGTTTTTTACCGGAAAAGACAAGCAATGTTTGACATTTGACATTTGTCGGTGATATAATACCAATATCACGCTATGCGATTGTAAAAGCAAATAAGAATAAAGGAAACGCGCAGCGCCAATTAAGTCGCGAGGACCAGAGGACTGGTTCCCTGGCGGGTGCAGGACAGGGCATTCGAAAGTGAGGCTTTTAGCCGAACGAGCAAAACGCACCGGAACAAAAATATTGTCGGGCGAATACCTAATCGCGAAAATATAAATCTGTCCTTCCCGGGTGGAGAAAACAGCTCCCGCTTCAAAATGCCAATTCCCCGATTGACGCTATTTTCCCACTTTTACAATCGGCCAGATATTACACAGTAAGGAGATAACTATGAATTCGGTAAATACAAACGGAAGAAAATTCTTTGATATCGACGACAGACTTACGGAACTTGCCGAACAGACCGAACGGGAAATAAAACCCGCTTTTGAGCGCATAGAGCACAATGCCTTCATCAATCAGCAAAAGGTGCTTGCAGCATTCATAAACAACGGCGTAGGTGAGAACTGCTTTACCTCTTCCACCGGCTACGGATACGGCGACGCAGGCAGGGACAAGCTTGAACGGGTCTTTGCCGACGCCATGGACTGCGAGGACGCCCTGCTGAGACACAACTTCATGTGCGGCACACACGCCCTGACCGTAGCGCTTTTCGGAGTTCTCCGCCCCGGAGACACCATGCTGTGCATAACAGGAATGCCATATGACACCATTCAATCGGTTATTGGTATAAGCAAAAGTCCGGCGAGCGGTTCGCTGAAGGATTTCGGAATCCGGTTCGAAAAGACCGATCTGCTGCCCGACGGAAGCGTTGACATCGAAAGCGCCATGAATTCTCTGCGTTCAGACAGTTCCGTCAGGATGGTATACATACAGCGTTCGAGAGGATATTCCCTTCGTCCGTCGCTCACGGTAGAGCAGATAGACGATATCTGCCGCGCAGTCCGTTCCGTCAGACCAGACGTCATCATAATGGTGGATAACTGCTACGGCGAATTCGTTCAGCTCACCGAACCATGCGCCCACGGAGCCGATCTGATTGCAGGCTCGCTCATCAAGAATCCCGGCGGCGGCATCGCCCCGACCGGCGGCTACATCGCGGGGCGTTCCGACCTCGTGGAGATATGCTCATACCGCCTTTCCACTCCCGGCACGGGAAGAGAGGTAGGCTGCACTCTCGGACATTCCAGAGAGATGTACATGGGGCTGTTTTCCGCTCCGCATGTAGTCGGTGAAGCTCTTAAAACAGCCGCGTTCTGCGCCGGACTGTTCTCCCGTCTGGGATACGGAGTCACGCCTTTGCCAAACGAAAACCGCGCCGATATCATTCAGTCGGTTATGCTGCGGGATTCCGAATCGCTCATAGCGTTTTGTCAGGGCATACAGAGCGGATCTCCTGTCGATTCAATGGCACTGCCGGAACCCTGGGATATGCCGGGATATGACAGCAAGATAATAATGGCTTCCGGCTCCTTTACTCTCGGCTCGTCGATAGAACTTTCCGCAGACGCGCCTCTGCGTGAACCATATGCCGTATGGATGCAGGGCGGGCTGAACTACGCAGCCGGTAAGACCTGCATTCTGATTGCGGCACAGCGTATGCTTGACAAGGGGCTTCTTGACGCGCTGAAATAATACTTTTAACCTTTGACGAAGCTGATGGTGATAACATCCGATTTCAATTTTTTCCCGTTCTTATCCGATACGACGCAGTAAAGCTGAATTCCGTCCCAAGTTTCGTTCGGCGTGACGGATTCGGAATCATGCGTGCGACCCTTCCACTCGGAGAACGACGTCTGATCCGATTTCTTAAAGAACCACTGGAATTTTAATCCGCTCCCCGTCGCGTTAATTGAAACGGTAACTTTCTCCCCGGAATTTATGGTCCGGCTCTGCGGCTGCCTGATTATTTCCAGCGGAATCTCGGCGGACTGCCGCGCGGATTTGATATGGCTCAGTATAACCGGCATATAACATTCGCGATAACCGCGATCCAGCGGGTGAACACCGTCTATGTCAACATATTCGCTTTCGGTAGCCGAAGGATCACCGTTAAAGGATATGCTGCTGCGATACTTGGAATCGGCTGTGTTGAGATCGCTCTTATTGTAAACGTCTATAACCTCTACTCCGTACACCTTGCAGCAGGACACAATGGCGTCATGAAGATCCTGTTGTGTATATCCCGCCTTGTTTTTTGTAACTGTCCAGTCAACATATCTGTCACCGTCGGTAAATACATACTTGCCGTCCTCCTTTGTGGGCACTCTCTGCGTCGTCCTGTGTGTTATCACAAAGTACCTCTGAGCTTCTGGAAATTTGCTTTTCATCAGAGCAAAAAGCCTCTGCAAACCGCCCATTGCAGTTGCAAGTGATTTATCGCTGAAACTGTCAGGATCAGACACGGGTTTTGCGGGTATAGTTCCGAGCGGTACGTCGTAAATATAATCGTTTACCCCGCCGTCGGCTATGATGATATCCGGCTTATAATCGTTCACATCTGCAAGCTGCTGCGGAATATTGGGTACCGAAGTCTGCTTGGTGGAGAGCGTCGCACCGTTCTGTCCGAGATTCAGGTAAGGCAGTCCGAGATCGCCCACGAAGCCCTTGTGTGAGTTGCGTCCGCCTCTGCAAATACTGTCCCCTACGGCAAGCACTCGCATGAGTCTTTCCAGCGTGATTGCGGCGGTTTCCGAGGTAACTGAATTGCCGGACCCGTCGCTGACAACGCAATAGTACAGCATCCTCTCCCACTTGCCGTCGTGCTTAACAGTTTCGGAGGAGTGTGTATAACCTTTCATGGCGGCATAAGAGCTTTCCCCATCCTGCCTGAAATACCATTTGTACTTGAGATTTTCTCCCTTTGCCTTGACCGAAATCTTTACCGAACCGCCGTTTGAAACGGTAAGGCTTTTGGGCTGTGAAGTAATTCTGAGCAATTGAACCTCGGAAGAAACATCCGATTCATCCGAGGAATCACTGTCAGAAGTGTCGGAAGATACAGTGTCATCTTCCACAGTCACAGCAGGAGCCTCGCTGTTTTCCGGTTCTGAGGAACCGACGTATTCAGGGAAAACAGGGTGGTCGATATTCCCGCAGGAGGCAAGAATGCCGGATGACGCAAGCAGCATCGCCAAAACAAGCAGCAACGCGAAGACCTTATTCATTTTCATTGGTCGATCATTCTTTCATGGTAAAATTTTATACTGTTATTGTGTATCCCATTATAGCATCAATCCATAAGTTCAGTCAAGCACTTATGTTTTATTATCCGAGAACCTGCTGACGAATCTCCGTGTGTGCGAAGAGATACGTCAGCAGGTTCTGAGTTATGCCCCGAACACGGAAATCAATTTTTAAAAGAAAGCGCGCAGCGCCGAATTAGCGAGCGTATGCGAGCGTGGGAGTCCAGGGGGTCTGGACCTCCTGGCGGGTCAAGGGCAGA
>ONWI01000179.1 GCA_900321515.1 uncultured Eubacteriales bacterium
GAGGATATGTCGAACAAGCACCGCGAAATCTTCAACAGCTTTTACGGGCTGCTCTGAAGGGAGGAATGTTGATTGATGAATGACAGAGACCTTATGGAAAACATTCTGCTTCTGGAAAAAGGAAGCTGCGACCTCTATCTGCACGGCACGATAGAATCGTCCAATCAGAATGTATGCCGCACCTTCAACAAGGCGCTTGGCGATTCGCTGAACATGCAGAGCACCATTTACGGCAAGATGGAGTCAAAGGGCTGGTACGCGCCGCAGCAGGCGGAGCAGCAGAAGATCGACTCGGTAAGACAGCAGTATTCCGGCAGCGGCAGCAGTATGTAATAACTTTATGCGATTCCCTGAATGTGAATAATTGAAAAATCCCCGCGGGGTGGTCCGGAATGAATGTGTAAAGCATTCTGGCGAAGCCTGCGGGGATTATTTTACTGGCTTTTACTATTGATAAAGAAGACATGGGTATCAGCAGATAATCATTTCAGAGATTTGTAGTCCGTGTATTCCACAATGCCGCTGATGTGCTCGAGGGCGTTTTCGCAAAGTTCCTTTACCATAAGGCACTCCACAGCGGGAAGTCCTACGCTTTCGGCGGCGACAATGCCGTAATCGGCTGAAGTTATGAATCCTCTGCTTCTGTAATTCTGAGGATTGCCCTCCACTATTACGGCTTTGAAACCCATTTCCTTTGCCTTTTCAAAGCCGTATTCGATCAGTTCTTTTGAAATGTGCTGCCTCTGCAATTCTGTTTTCACCGCTGCTGGAGAAAGCAGCAGCAACTCGTCCATATATTTGCCTCCGAGGTGAAATTTTGAAAACATGACATAACCTATCACATCGTCGTTTTCATCCGTCATAATAAGCTCCAGCTCGGGAATATAGGTTTTCATGCAACGTATTTCCTCTATCAGATTGACAACGATCTGAGCTTCATCGGCATTTTCATGGTCGGTAAAGGTTCTTCTTACCATATCGAGCGAAGGTTGACGGTATTTTTCTTCCATTGATTTTATTGTCCTGCTCTTTTTTTCATTCTGCCTTTTTTCTTCATTTTTTTGCTGTAAACGCTGACGGACTTTGCCCACTGTTCTTTTTGTCTGCGGTAGCCTGCTTTGTCGTCGCTGTATTTTGCTTCGGTCTTTAGTTTTCGGTAACTTTCCAGACGGCTTTCGTCAAGTTCGCCTCTTTCTATGGCTGCCCGCACAGCGCAGCCCGGTTCATTCTCGTGTCTGCAATCGCGGAATCTGCACATTCCGGCGTATTCCTCAATGTCCGAGAACGCCTGACCCAAGCCCTCCGTCACGTCCCACATGCCAAGCTCGCGCATACCGGGAGTGTCAATGACCATTGTACCGTTTTTTAGCATGACAAGTTCTCTGTGAGTGGTGGTGTGCCTGCCTCTGCTGTCGGATTCCCTGATACCGCTGACGTCCATGATATCTTCTCCGGCAAGCGCATTGACAAGGCTGGATTTGCCCACTCCGGATGAGCCGAGGAAAACGAGCGTCTTGCCCTTTTGCAGGTATTTGCCGAGATGTTCCATGCCATAGCCTGTCTTTGAGCTGACAATGTGCGTTTCCACGCCATCCGCCACGCGGCTTGTTTCGAGAATATAGGGAAGATAATCGTCGGTGAGATCAGCCTTGGTCAGAATTACCACCGGCTCGGCGCCTGACTGCCGCACGGCTGTGAGGTAGCGTTCCATGCGCTTTGGGTTGAAATTGTCGTTGAGCGACTGCATTATAAATACATAGTCGAAGTTTGACGCAATCATCTGTTCGCCTCTGCCCACATCCGGGTCACGGCGGGAAAAGAATGTTCTGCGGGGCAATGTGGCGGTAATGCGGCTGTCCCCGTTGTCAATATAGTCTATCAGCACGAAGTCACCGACTGTGGGAAAGTTTTCGCCATCGAAATAATACTCCTTTGATTTGAGCTGGGCAAAGCTCTCGCCGTAATCTGAAACAATTCCGAAACGTCCTTTGTGAACCGCTACAATACGCGCGGGGGTACCGCTTGGGCTGACGGTAATTAATTCGTCTGTAAAACCGTAATCGTAAATGTTCAATTTAGTTTTCCTCCATAATCAGTTTATAAATTATTTAA
>ONWI01000205.1 GCA_900321515.1 uncultured Eubacteriales bacterium
CCAGAAACTTATCCTTCGCGTACTGTGAAATGGTCTGATCTGCGGCTTTTTCCACCACAGCGCCGGCGATTCCCATGCCGAGATTGCAGTAGAGGAATTTGACTCCCGGCGGGGAGACATAAAAATTGCTGTTGTGAGTGATGCTTTTGAGTTTGTTTGAAAACTCACCGTCCCTGTCGATCAGTCCCGACGTGTGGGTCAGAAGCATCCGCATAGTGACCTTTTCCTTTGGGTAGGACGGGTTGTAAAACTTGAAGCCCATTATATCCGTTAAATTGCCGTCGAGGTCGAGTTTGCCCTCGTCAACTTCTGTCATGGCAAGCATGGAAGTGAATACCTTTGTCACGGAGGCTATTCGGAATTTTGTGTTTTCTGCGACCTTGACCTTTTTCTGCTTGTTTGCGTAACCGTATTCGTAGTGATAGGCGACCTGCCCGTTTTTGATAACCGCCACCGAAGCGCCTGTGGTTGAATATTTTTTCAGAATGGCGGCTATGTCGTCGCCTTCCTTGCAGCCATTCATTTTGATCGGGTCTCCGGATGTATAGGAGCCGATATGTTTTATGGTGATTTCCTTTTCAACTATTTCACCGCATGTTTTTAAAATCCAGCCGGTTTTGCTGGGGGAGTATTTTATCTCATAGCGTTTTTTGCTTTCTGAAACATATTCCACTTCAGTGTCTGAGGTAAGCACCCCGATTTTTTGGGCATTATCGCTGTCTTTTGCACGGACATTGGTCGCTTTATTGATTTTTATGTATTTTATTGTGATCTTTTCCTCCGTAGGCTTGGGCGGCTCCGGGTCGGGAATATCGTTACTGATGTTATCGGTTTCCGAGACAGGTTTTGCGACGTCTGTGGGCGAAAGTTCCGAAATGACCGGCTCCTGGATTTCAGGATAAGTGTAATCCGATTCGTAGTTGTCTCCGGTTTGTTCGGTCAATGGAACTATGCCCCTGTTCTGATATCCGAGCCAGCCCGAAATGATCAATAATACCGCGATAACCGAGCTTGAGATTATAATGGCTGTTTTGGGTATTATCTTGTCCATTTGATTCCTCCGTCTATGACAGAATGTCGCTGTAGCAGTAATTCATCACAGCGTTGCAGACCGTAAAAACAGTATTGTCTTCCCTTTTGGAATGCGCTCCGGATGTAATTATGATTACTCCGCTTTTGTCCTCCGGATCTATCGCCATAAGTGCGTATATGCCATAATAATTCCCTGTGTGACCGTACAAATTGTGTTCGCCGATCAGAGAGTTGTATTTGCGTATGCCTATGCACTGTTCGTATTTGTTCTTTGTATTCACGGGATGCACGGTCAGCATTTGTTCCACGGATTCATGCGAGAGATATCGCGTTCCGTCGTATATCCCGTCATTGAGCAGGATTGTCGATACCTTGGCGAGATCCACCGCGCTTATCAGCAGTCCGCCCTGTCCGAGAGAATATACCTCGCCGGGCTTGCCGTTTTTTCTTTCCTTCGGCTGAGTCAGCGCCTTGTTGGAACGCTTGTGCTGTCCGTTGGTGTAGCAGTCGGCGACAAGCGATTTGTCCGAGAGATAAGTTGCGTCATATGACGCGTCAATGCCCATGGGCTGAAAAAATCTGTCCCGTGCGTATTGTGAAATAGTCTGGTTTGCGGCTTTTTCCACCGCGGCTCCTGCAAGACCCAATCCGAGGTTTGAATAGTAATAGCCTTTTCCGGGTTTATAGGTGTAATAGTCCTCGCTCGATGCGGCGACGCCTATATATCTGGAATACAGCCCCTCCTTTCCGGAGAGTCCCGCCGTGTGAGTGAGCAGCATACGCATGGTCACAGGAACATTCGGGTACTTCGGGTTGCGGAAAGAGAATCCGAAGAGGTCGGATAGATTGCCGTCGAGATTGAGTTTTCCGTCATCGACCTCAGCCATGGCAAGCATTGAGGTGAAAACCTTGGAGATTGAGGCAATGCGGAATTTGGTGTTTTCCGTGACCTTTATCTTATTATTCGGATCTTCTTTGTTTGCGTAACCGTATTCGTAGTGATAAGCGACCTGCCCATCCTTGATTACAGCGACGGAAGCGCCGACTGTTCCGTACTTGCCAAGTATTTTGTCAAGGTCGTCGCCCTCCTGTGTGCCGTTTATCATGAAGGGATCGCCAGAGGGCTTTTTGGGAATATGAGTAACGACAACATCCTTGTCAATCACCTCTCCTTTTTCCCTCAATATCCATCCTTCTGTTTCGTCTGTATATTTTATGAAATAATAATCCCTGTTTTCGTCGAGATAGAGAACTTCGGTGCCGGATTTGAGCATGGCAAGCGTTTCGGCGTTGTAGCTGCTCTTTGCACGGAGGGCTGTGTCCTCGGCAATCCTGACGAACTTTTTGCTTATTGTTTCTTCGGTGGGAAGAGAGTCGTCAATTTCCGTCACAGATTCTGTGCCGCTGTCGGAATCCGAAACCGGAATAATATCGTCATCTGCCGGATCGGCGCCGTATTTGGAATGTATGAATCCAAACCATGCCGAGGCGATTATTACTGACGAAATGACGATGCCGGATATTGTTCTGACCGCAATTTCGTTTTTCTTCATAGTGTTCCTCCGAAAGGTGAAAGTTTAATTTCCTGTCTATAAATATTTAATTTAGCATATGATTTTGTATATTTTATTAACAGACTATAAAACAAACACCGCAAAATGACTGCGTCACATCGCGGTGGAAAGATAATTTACTTTTCTATAGTCACAGTGATTATTTCCGATGGAAGTGAGGTGCGGTTATTATCCGTTATCATGCAGTAAACCTGCATTCCGTCCCATGTTTTGTTGGATTTTGAACTTGTCTTTGATTTGTCGTGATTCTTCCAGATATGCCACATTTTATCGCCGCTCTTTTTGACATACCACTGATATGTAAGATTTGTACCCTCCGCGTTGACATAGAACTCGGTGGGAGTGTCGGTTTTGATTGTGATGTTTTCTGACTGTGAAATAATGCGGATAGTAGTTGCGCTGGAATCCTCCGATTTTAATGAGGCGAGTTTATCCACGAACAAAAAGCCAATTATTGCCAGCAGTGCCGCTGAAAGCATGACGATAGAAAGCATCATCTTGTTTGCGACGGAAGAATTATCATTGCCGTCTGCTGCCTGTGCGTCGATTATGTCCTGTTCTGATGTTTCAGGGGATTCGATGGCGGATTCGTGTGCGGGTTCCGGTAGTTGGTCAGTGCATTCCGTTTCTTTTTCTTCCTGTGAATTATCATCATCAGCTGATACAACCGTGTCGTCGTCAGGCTGAGCGAAAACAGTTTCGTCCGAAGAGCATTCAGTGGGATCTTCATCGTCGATTTTTTTCCCGCACGCGGGGCAGGAAAAAGTATTATTTTCAAGTTCTTCTCCGCAATATTTACAGTTCATGTAAAACCCTCCATTTTTTATAACAGTTGCTAATAATAATATCATAATTTTTTGAATAATGCAATAACTATTTTATGGATTCAACAAAAATTCACCGTTATTGTCTGTAAAAGACATACAACGGTGAATGTAAATATAATGTATTATTATACGTTGATTTCTACTGTAACGCCAAGCTCATCCTTATACTGCTCGAGAAGCGGGTTGACACATTCCTCAAGGAATTCAGTAACCTGCTCCGGGCTTCTGCCGACGTATTTTGCGGGGTCGAGAATGTCCTTGAGTTCGTCGAGCGTTACGCCGAAGGTTTCGTCGGCGGCAATTCTTTCGAGGAGGTCGTTTTCCATGCCCTCGACCTTGACCTGTCTGCCTGCCTCCATGGAGTGAACCCTGATGCGTTCGTGAAGCTCCTGACGGTTTCCGCCGCGCTTCACGGCGTCCATCATGATGTTTTCGGTAGCCATGAATGGCAGCTCCTTCATAAGGCGCTGATGAATCACCTTGGGATAAACCACAAGTCCGTCCACAACATTGAGGTAGAGGCTGAGTATGCCGTCAACAGCGAGGAATGCTTCCGGAATGGAGATGCGCTTGTTCGCGCTGTCGTCAAGAGTTCTCTCGAACCACTGGACCGCGGCGGTGATTGCCGGATTGAGCGCGTCCACCATGACGTATCTTGCGAGCGAAGCTATTCTCTCGCTGCGCATCGGGTTGCGCTTGTATGCCATCGCGGAGGAACCGATCTGCCCCTTTTCAAAAGGCTCTTCGATCTCTTTGAGATGCTGGAGAAGGCGGATATCGTTGGAGAATTTGGTGGCTGACTGCGCTATTCCGGAAAGCACGTTGAGAATTCGGCTGTCGAGCTTGCGGCTGTAGGTCTGTCCTGAAACCGCGAAGCAGCCGTTGTATCCCATTTTTTCAGCGATGCGTCTGTCAAGCTCACGGCACTTTGCGTGATCTCCGTCGAAAAGTTCGAGGAAGCTCGCCTGTGTGCCGGTAGTTCCCTTGCAGCCGAGGAGCTTTGTCCCGTCGATCTGATGCTGCACGTCCTCTAAGTCCATTACCAGATCCTGAAGCCAGAGAGCGGCGCGTTTGCCGACTGTTGTGGGCTGTGCGGGCTGGAAGTGGGTGAAGGCAAGTGTGGGAAGATCCTTATACTGGTCGGCGAATTTGGCAAGCTCGGCGATGACATTGACCAGTTTCTTGCGTATCAGCTTCATTGCCTCGTTCATCACGATGACGTCTGTGTTGTCGCCCACATAACATGAGGTTGCTCCGAGGTGTATAATGCCGGCAGCCTTCGGACATTGTTGACCGTAGGCGTAGACGTGGCTCATTACGTCGTGACGGACTATCTTTTCGCGTGCCTGGGCGACATCGTAATTGATGTCCTCGGCGTGTTCCTTAAGCTCGGCGATCTGTTCGTCGGTGATATCCAGACCAAGTTCCTGTTCGGTCTCGGCGAGAGCTATCCACAGTCTGCGCCATGTGCGGAACTTCATATCGGGGGAGAAGAGGTACTGCATTTCCTTACTTGCGTAGCGGGAGCCGAGCGGTGTCTCATATACGTCTTTCATTTGCGGTCAGTCCTTTGCAATCATTTTTTATCAATTTAAAGAATTTCGTCTTCCTTGTTCATATGGTGGGTGGTTATGCCGTCGGGGTAACGTCCGTCGAAGCAGGCTGTGCAGAGCTTCAGCTTCTTGCCGCATGTGAGTTTTACGATGGCGTCGAGATCCAGGAAGTCGAGCGAATCGGCGCCTATGCTTTCGGCTATTTCCTCAACCGTGAGCTGATTGGCGATAAGGTCGTCTCTTGACGGAATGTCCACGCCGTAGAAACACGGATTTCGGAACGCCGGCGAACTGATTCTCACATGCACTTCGCTTGCTCCTGCCTCGCGCAGCATACTTACTATGCGCTGCATGGTGGTGCCGCGAACGATGGAGTCGTCGAGCATGACTACCCTCCGGCCGCTGACTATTGACTTAAGCGCGTTGAGCTTGAGTCTGACCGCGTTGGTGCGCTGCGACTGTTCCGGTTTGATGAATGTACGCCCTATGTAGCTGTTTTTTACAATGCCCTTCGCGTAGCGAATGCCGGACTGCTCGGAATATCCGATAGCCGCGTCTATGCCCGATTCCGGCACGCCTATGACTATATCCGCGTCAACCGGCTTCTGTTTGGCAAGCTGGCGACCCGCCTGTCTGCGCGAGTCGTAGACGGAAACTCCGTCGATCACCGAATCGGAGCGGGCGAAGTAGATATATTCAAATACACAGTGAGCGACTTCGCTTCTGCAAAGAGTGCGGTCGCTGTGTATGCCGTCCTCGTCACATGTGATTATTTCGCCCGGGTCCACATCGCGCATGAACTGAGCGCCGACTGCGTCAAGAGCGCATGTTTCGCTGGCGAACACGATGTCGTTGCCTATGCGTCCCATGCAAAGCGGACGGAATCCTTTGGGGTCGCGTGCCGCGATGAGCTTGCGCGGACTCATGACAAGCAGGGAGTATGCGCCGTGGAGCTGCTGCATTGCTTTTCTGACGGCAAGTTCCACCTTGTGTGTGTTGGGACGTTCACGGGCGACTAAGTAGGCGATAACCTCAGAGTCGATGGTGGTCTGGAAAATGGCGCCGCGCTGTTCAAGTTCACTGCGAAGCTCATACGCGTTGGTGAGGTTACCGTTGTGAGCAAAACCCAGAGTACCTTTGACATACCGCATTACAAGCGGCTGACAGTTTTCGGCTACAGAGCCGCCGGCTGTGGAATAGCGGACATGACCTATGGCAATCTGCCCCTTAAGTTCGTCGAGCTTCTGCTTATTGAAGACCTCGCTGACCAGTCCCATATCCTTGTAGTGGCTGAATTTGCCCATGTCGCTGACCGCAATGCCGCAGCTTTCCTGACCTCTGTGCTGAAGCGCGACAAGCCCGTGATAGACGCAGGGCGCAACATCTATCTCCTTGTCATAGGAATAGATGCCGAAAACGCCGCATTCCTCGTGCAGCTTTGAGCGGTCAAGCGAGGATACGTCCACTCCGCAATTGCTGCAGCCGTTGCAGCTATCAGTACAATGATCTGACTCCGTTTCAAAAAAATTCATTTTCATTTTCCTTTACGTTATTAATTTTTACATTATTACACGCTGTCGGAATTAAACGCGGCATACCATGCCGCTATATTTAGATTTTTATTATAGAATATCTGAGGATAAATGTCAAATAAAATATGTTATTTTATGACTTTTACTATTTTTATCAAAACCGGCAAAAAAAAACAGGACACACTATCCGAATAGTTGTCGGAAGCCGTGTCCTGTCTATATGCAAATAGAGATTACTTTCCGAGTGAACGTGAACGCCCGGTGCATGCCTTCATTGCTTCGATGACCGCGCTGCGCATCCCCTTTTCTTCCAGGACGCGCACGGCTTCGATTGTGGTTCCGGCAGGGGAACAGACCATATCCTTCAGTTCGGCGGGATGCTTCCCGGTTTCCAGCACCATTCTGGCGCTGCCCATAACAGCCTGCGCAGCGAATCTGTAGGCCTGTGCCCTCGGCATTCCGTCGGCAACCGCTGCGTCAGCCATCGCTTCTATGAACATAAAGACATATGCCGGAGAACTGCCGCTGACCGATACGACCGCATCCATAAGATTTTCCCCTACAACTTCGCTTATGCCGAAGCCGCCGAGTATTTTGCGTACATATTCAAGCTCTTCCTGAGTGACGTTGGAATTCGGGGCGACAGCGGTTATTCCCGCACCCACCATCGCGGGTGTATTCGGCATGGTCCGGATTATTTTCAGCCGGTCGCTGCCGAATCGTTCGGAGAGCGATTCGAGAGTCTGTCCCGGAGCAATGGTGATTATTATCTGCCCTGGTGTAACAATTGGGGCGATCTCAGTGATCACCTGCGTGTAATACTGCGGTTTTACGGCGAGTATAAGAGTGCCGCAGCTTCTGGCGACCTCTTTATTGTCCGGAGTGATTCCAACGCCGTATTTTTCGCTTATAAATGAAAGACGTTCACCGCTTACGTCAGACATCATGATTTCATCGGCAGTGAATATTCCTCCGGATACAATGCCGCTCATCATGGCGGTCGCCATATTTCCCGCTCCGATGAAGCCTAATTTTTTGCAGAAGTTTTCCGTGTTGCCCATTGTAATGATACCTTCCTTAATAAAATATATTACGCCTTGCCCGTGTGCGAAAGCTCATTTTTTTCTGAGTCCCGCCCGAAAATCCTGTATGAAAATACATAAACGCCGTACTGCCGCTTTTCCCTGTGCACATAATCTCCTATGTGCCGGTAGACCACCGCGGAGGTGATGATAGCGGCGCCGAGAAGCAGAGCGGTTCTTTCTTCAAAAAACAGCGACCCTGCCAGTGTTACCAGATACGTTGTCATAACACGGAGACTGTGCGGATTTATCCTGACCGCGGTTGAAAAGAACACAAACGGAATCGCCAGCAGAAAAAGCATGATCGACTGGGGACAAAGGCCTATGTATGTGCCGAAGGTTACAGCGATAGCCTTGCCTCCGTGGTTCCTGAGCATGGGCGAGAAGGCGTGCCCCAGTACCGGAGCTGCCATTACGCCCGCAAACATCAGATTGTCCGGACTGACGTACTGCAATGACAGCCAGACCGGAACGGCGCCTTTTGCGAGTTCTAAAACCAGGCAGATTATGCCGCACGGAAAGCTTACGCATGTGAAGACGTTTCCGCAGCCGGGATTGCCGTCCTTGCTTATCTGTGTAATATCCTTCTTGTAAAACAGCTTCGGAATGAGATAGCTGTACATAACGCTGCCGGAAAAGAATGATACGGCAGTCCAGAAAAGATAGGCTATCATTTTATATCTGTACCTCCGTGCGGCAGTCATTATATCACAGTGCCGCCGCGTTGTCAATTTATTTGGAATATTTTTCGATGATAAACCTGCATATATCATCAGCCGAGTCGGGATTTATATTTTTTCTCTGAGCTTCGAGCATGCGCTGCTGCGCTTCACCGTCGTTCCACAGGGAAAAAGCGGCTTCGGCAATGTCGTCCGGAGCGGCGTTTGAACCCGCGCATACCGACATCCCCCGCGAGGAGAAGAATTCGGCGTTTATGGTCTCGCAGCCGGGAATGGGCGGCGTGTGCACGAGCAGTACGTTCTTGACGGCTGCCTCGGTTGAGGTAAGTCCGCCGGGCTTGGTGAACACCATGTCAGCAGCGTCCATGAAAAGAGCGACCTTTTCGGTGAATGGCTGGAGCATTACGTCCGGGTTTTCGGCAAATACATTGCTTAGATGTGCCCTCATGGATTCGTTTCGCCCGCATAGTATGATTATACGCGCACCGCCGCCGAATTTATTGTAAAGCGAGCGGGTCATTTCCTCAAGGCTGCCGAAGCCCATGCTTCCGGACATCATCAGCAGAATCGGCTTGTCGCCGGGGAGTCCGAGTTGAGAACGCGCTACGTCCCGTGCGGTCTTGCCCCTGAACCTGTCGCTCACGGGGATGCCGAACGGAAGCAGCTTTTCGCCGGGGATATTCCGGGAATAGAAATCTTCGGCAAGGTCGGGGTGGGGAATGACAAAATAATCCGGCACAGTCTCTTCCCAGAAAGGTATGCAGGCGTAATCGGTTGCCACGCATATAAACGGAATGTTCAGAAGTCCGTGCTTTTTGAGAGACGTCAGGCATTCGGCGGGAAAGAGATGAGGCATCACCGCCACGTCGTAGCCGCGGTCGGTTATGAATTTAGCCAGTTTTTTACGGTAGAGAGTGTTTGCGGCGTAGACAGGCGACTTGATGTGCAGGTGCCTTGTGTTGATGTCGCTTACTGCCCTTCCGATGGAATACATCATTCCGAATACCGCGGGAACGGATGTGGTTATGCCTACATATGAATGATTGACCGCGCGGGAGACATTCGCGCCTGCGACTGACAGCGTGTCTACAAAGTCGCATTCCACACCGAGCTGCAAAAACTTATTGTAAACCGCTTTGCCCGCGGCGTTGTGTCCTTCGCCGGTGTTGCAGGATAAAACCACTGCCTTCATTGTATCATCACCTTTTAAGCAACTGTTTTTATTTTGCACAAATTATAATGATTCAATATTAAAATAGTATTAAATAAATGTCATAATACACTCCTGTTTGGCTTTTAATACTGATATACCCGAAAAAATGTTTATTTTCTATAAGACTGCTGACGTATCTAAACTTGCGAGGAAAAGCAGCCGGTAAGCCGTGTGTGGAGAGCTTTGTCATCGGACTCTGATAAAAAGTTCACAATCTTAATGTTAGATTTATGTGTATTCCGTTGACTTTTTAAAATTATTGCTTATAATTAAGGTAATGGGGTAAAAATCAGATTATCCGGAAAATATCGGAGGGCGTTATGAACTGTTCCGTTTTATTTCGTTTTTTCAGTTATATAAAACCATTCAGAAGAACCGCATGTTTGATACTTGCAGCTTATCTGGCTGCCGCTGTGTGCTTCTGTGTATCAGCTCCGGCTGTCTTTGCCGGGAATGACAGGCTTTCTCCGTCGGTTGATTCCGTCAATCTCAGACAGGACAAATGGATTTATTCCATATATACCGACAAGGATATGAATTGCTATTCGGCAGTTACCCGTTATGACGGAGACGAGGTGAATATTGAAATCCCGTCCGAACTGGGCGGCATTCCGGTCAAGGTGATAAGCCGCGAGGCGTTCTGCAACAGAAAATACATTACCTCCGTGATTATTCCTGACGGCGTGACAGAAATAGGTAAGTACGCTTTCAGCGGGTGCGTCGGACTGAACAGCATTTCATTTCCCGCCACGCTCAGAAGCGTATGGGACGGCGCTTTTTATGGCTGCCGTTCGATAGAAGAGATTGTTTTTCCCGAAGGCATGGAGGAAGTCGGCAGCTTTGCCTTCTACAATTGCAGATATCTTCACACGGTTGTCTTTCCTGACTCACTCAAAAGGATAGGAGACAGTTCATTTGACGGCTGCGGTATGCTTCAAAGCGCGGTTTTCGGAAAATCTCTTGAGAGAATAGGAGATACTGCCTTCAAGGACTGCGCTTCTCTTGTGAGCATGGATATTTCCGGCATAAGCGAGCTTGGCGCCGGCGCGTTTATGAAATGCACTTCTCTTGAAAGCGTCGCCATGGGCGACGCAATGAGTTATATATGCCCCGAGACATTCCGAGGCTGCGGGAATCTTGATAAGGTCACATTCGGCGCGTGCATCTCAAGCATAGGCAAATCGGCGTTTGAGGGCTGCGCTTCGCTCAAGAATCTGCCTGAAATCGGCAGTCTGACCGAGATATGTCCGCTTGCTTTCAATGGGTGCGTTTCGCTCAAAAAGGCAGAGATAGGCGAAAACGTTCAGACTATCGCGAACTCGGCGTTCGCGGGCTGCGCTTCGCTTAGCAAGATCAGCGTCTCGGAGGGGAACAAAGCATATTCTTCTGTTAACGGATGCCTTTACAGCGGGGACGGTGCCAGGCTGATCTTATGTCCTATGGGCTATAAGGGTACTCTTAAGCTGCCTGAGTCGGTCAAGGAAATAGGAGATTACGCGGCTGTCGGCTGCAGGGGTATTTCAGACGCGGCAATGAATGAAGGGCTTGATTCTATAGGCAAAGCCGCGTTTCTGGGTTGTACCGATCTTTCGTCTTTGTCATTGCCCGACAGTCTGGAGAATATTTCCCCTGCCGCGCTGGGAATGTATTTATACGACGGCAGCGTAAAAAAGGAGCAATACCTAAGGGTATTCGCTTCCGGAGGAGGCTGCGCCGAAAAATACTGCGCAGACCGTATGCTTCCCTTCACGCCGTATGAAGATACGTTTTTTCTCAGTTCGGAGCGTGTTGTACTTGCCGAGAAAAAAACGTTTACTCTGAAATGCGGTTTTATTTCCAGGAAAAAGGCAAAGATTATATGGGAATCCTCAGATGAATCTGTGGTCAAGGTCAGCGATGGCAAGCTGACGGCTCTTTCGCGGGGAAATGCGGAAGTCACAGTGTCAGCCGAAGGCATCGGGTCGCGGAAGGTGAACGTATCGGTGGTGTCACCTGATGAAATCGGCAAGAGCAGTGAAAAAACATTTGATACAAGGTTTGTTTATTGCGGAGAGAGCGTGGAACTCAGTTCGATTTTCAGCCAGATAATTGACCCTATATTTTCCGCCGACAGATTCTGGTATTCCTCCGCGCCGTCTGTCGCTTCGGTTACGAATGATGGCAGGGTTACCGGCCATTGCCGAGGAACCGCGAACATAACCTGCCGAATGCCTGACGGGGCTGAAAACAATGTGCTGGTTACGGTTACTCAGAAGCCGGCGGAATTTGTGCTGACCGCGCCGGAGAATGAATTATCGGTAGGTGAAAGCGCCGCTGCGGGCAGGACGTTTTTCCCGTCATATTCTGCCGACGGAATAACATGGGAAAGCGATGACGAATCTGTTGCCACCGTTGACGAAAATGGTCTGATTACGGCTGTGGGTCAGGGACAGTGCGCCGTTACGGCAACCGCAAAGAGCGGACTGAAATCCTCGGTCACTCTGAATTGCGTCATTCCCGCTGAAAGCATCTCTCTGAACAAAGAAGAGAGAAATGTTTATCAGGGCAAGCAGTTCAATCTGAAAGTCTCTGTCACACCGGAAAATTCAAAACAGAAAATCACATGGAGATCATCTGATCCGAGCGTCGCGTCGGTCAATTCCAAGGGGAAGGTTACCGGCAAATCGTTCGGCAGCGCGGTGATTTATGCCGAGAACGCCGGAGGGCTTTCAGCCGAATGCCGGGTTAATGTAATTACCCGTGCAGAGGAGCTGAGCCTTGACGTCAAGAATATCAAAATCAACCAGGGTACTACTTATAAGCTGAACGCCATACTCCGTCCGTCCTATTCGCCCGAGACAACCGACACCTGCACATGGAATTCCACAAACGAGAAGGTCGCCACAGTTGATGAAAACGGTCTTATTACCGCTGTTGGGGCGGGTAAATGCATAATTAACTGCCGCACGAGCGGAGATCTCATTTCCAAGTGTCAGGTGCAGGTCCGACTTCCGGCGGAATCGGTCGCAATCGAAAGCGAAAGGGAGAGTATTTACATCGGCGATGTAATTCCGCTTAAGGCTACGGTTACGCCCGATGACTCGACCGACAAAATAGAATGGCTCTCGGATTATGAGGAGATTGCGCGTGTCAGTTCAGGCGGATTTGTGAAGGGCATAGCGCCCGGCAAGGCGGTAATCACCGCCAGACTCACAAATGATGTTACTGGAGAGAGCGTTCTGTCGTCAATTGAAATTACCGTTATAAAAAAAGCCGAGTCTGTCAGGCTGGATAAAACCAGTCTGTCGATGATAGTGGGAGAAAACGATTCGGTAGCATTTACTATGTTCCCAGACGACAGCAATGACATCCTGAGATGGTATTCCACAGACGAAAACATTGCAAAAGTCCGGGAGGACGGTCTGATAACCGCTGTTTCAGCCGGGAGCTGCTATATCTGCATAGAGACAGGAAGCGGAGCTTCGGCAAAATGCAAGGTTACCGTAAATCAGATGGAAAAAAATACTTGATTATGCGGGCAAAATAATATATAATAGCTTCTAAATACTTGTGCTAACAGATGAACGGAGGTGCGTCCAGGGCATTCGGTGATCAGAATTGCCCTCTTTATTCTATGAAGGATTACAAAAAGATGTCATGCGTCGGGTGCGGGGAGCCGTTTGATGAAAAGTCCGATGTGGTTGTCTGTCCTGAATGCGGCGCTCCGCATCACAGGGAATGCTGGAAGGAACTTGGACACTGCGCCTGCGAGGACAAGCACGGAGAGGGATATGAATGGCAGCCTGAGAAGATTTATATCGGTGATGTCAGGATATCCCCTGGAATCGGGCAGGATTCTTCCGACCAGAGCCAGGACGGGCGCGTGATCTGTCCCCAATGCGGCAGGAGCACCAAAAAAAGCGAGAAATACTGCGAGTATTGCGGATATTACATTTATGAAGATGACGCTCCGTTCTTTGAGGAGAAAACGTCCGGAAATCTCAATGAATTATTCCCGTTTGATCCAGCCGAGCAGCTCGACGGCGTTCCGGCAGGGGATATGAAACGGTTCGTCGGCAATATGTGGATTTATTACATTCCGAGATTTGTCCGAATGTCTCGCAGCAAAATGCCGCTCAGCTTTAATTTTACGGCTTTTTTCATGCACGGATTCTGGTTTGTTTCGCGCAGAATGTATCTTCCCGGCATTCTTTTGATAATGTCGGTAACAGGCACGTCCCTGATTCAGGCGTATTTTGCGAGCATTATCAACGGTCTTTCCGGCAACCGTCTTGCGCTGGTTTCAATGATTTCGGCGCTGCTGTCTGCGCTGGAATTTATTATGATGATTTTCTCCGGCCTATTCGGCAATCGCATTTATATGTGGTTCTGCGCCAGAAAGGTGAAAAACATTAACGCGCGCGCGACTGCCAGACACGCGGACGCGGATGAATTCAACAGGGAACTCGAAGAAAAAGGCGGAGTGACTCTGTTGCCCGCGGTATCAATGACGGTGTGTTATTTGGCTATTTTGTATATATTGGAAAAGGGTTTTTTGTTTTAATTATTTATAAATCGTTCTTGTATTATTAGTGAATATATGATATAATAAATCAGATAAAAAATAAAAGGATGATGATATTTATGAGCAAAAAAGTGCGTAAAGCAGTCATTCCCGCAGCGGGGCTGGGCACAAGAGTTCTTCCTGCGTCAAAGGCAATGCCTAAGGAAATGCTTCCGATAGTTGATAAACCTGCTATTCAGTATATTGTTGAAGAGGCAGTCGCAAGCGGCATTACAGATATTCTTATTATCACAAACCGTGGCAAGGGCGACATTGAGAATCATTTTGACCGTGCGCCTGAGCTGGAGGAGCGTTTGCTTGCCGCCGGCAGACAGGAGGCATACGATCAGGTCGTCGGACTTACTAAGATCGCAAATATCTGCTTTGTCAGACAGAAGGAAACCAAGGGTTTAGGTCACGCTGTCAGCTGCGCCCGCTCATTTGTCGGCGACGAGCCTTTTGCGATTCTCTTCGGCGATGACGTTATTCTCGGCGAAAAGCCTGTTACTGCGCAGCTCTGCGAAGCGTATGAGAAGTACGGTCTCGGCGTTGTCGGTACCAATGAGATGCTCCCCGAAGTGGTTATGAGAGGCAGTTCGCTCAAGCTTGAGCCGCTGGAAGGCGAAACCAATGTGTATAAATGCACCGATCTGGTTGAAAAGGTCGGCCGCGTTGAGGACCTGCTCAGCAATTACACCATCCTCGGCAGATGTGTATGTCCCCCTGAAATCTTTGATATTCTCGACAGCATTCCTCCCGGAGCAGGCAATGAGATCCAGCTTACTGACGCGCTTGCGCAGCTTGCCAAGACCAGCGGTCTGACCGCGGTGGATTTTGTGGGCAAGCGTTACGACATGGGCAATAAGCTGGGCATCCTTCAGGCGACAGTTGACGTTGCTCTCACACACCCGGAGGTCAGCGAAGGCTTTAAGGCTTATCTCAAAGAAGTTGTGGGTAAGCTTTGAGAATAATAAAATTTTAAGGACGGATTGATTGATGAGAACAAACAGGAAATTAATCACAACACTTACGGCATTTATGCTGATGCTTGTCGCAAGCATTTTCTGCATGAATGTTTTTGCCGAAGAAACCGATAACAAAGATAACGCCGCTGTCACAGCAAACACTGTGGTTTCCGGCTGTGATCTTAAGTCGGAGGATCTTCATATGGGTTCAGTCAAAATGGCGGACTTCAAGATGCTGGTTCCCAAGGGCGATCTTCTCACAGTGGAAAGCTCCGCTGAGGTTTTTGCCAAGAGCGATTTTGACCGCAGCACCCTGATAAATGAAAAGGTGTTTTTCTATTTCAACAGCAATAATGAGAACTACTGCCAGGTTTATGCCGGCATAGAAGAGATCAGCCCCCTCGACCGTGTCTACGGGGATTATTCTAAGCTGACAAAAGAACAGCAGGACGAGCTTATCGCTCAGAATATCACCTCCGGCGATACCACATCCAAGGGCAGCTTTGAGAAGATCAACGGCAGAACCTTTCTGATGATCTCCAAGAAGGACACAGACGGTTCAACCGGAAATAATTATGTGGTTTACGGACTTTACACAGTTATCGGTTCTTACAAGTATATCATTCAGGTAGTTGCTATCAATCCCAACAAGAATGACCTCAAGGTTGTCAACGAGATGCTCAACTCAATCAAACTCGGCGGCTTTAAAGAGCCAATGTCGCCTTTGGATATCTCCCTGATAGTCTGTGTCGTTATTCTTCTTGCGGCAGTTGCGTTTGCTTTGTTCACGCTTTACAGGATCGACAGATTTGTTAAGTCCAACACCGAGCTCAAGTCGGTATTTGGCTTTGACATGCCTGTTGCGGTCGCTGAAGAAGACAATTCTGACGATGACTCCGATGACAGCGATGACGATTTTGAAGACGAATCTACCGATGCCGCAGAGTCGCTTGATTCCGACGAGAAGATAATTGATGACGACTCGGATTCCGAGTAATTGCCGTCAATTATTAAAAAATAAAAAAACAGCTTGACAAATTCAAAAAGCTGTGATATCATATTAAGGCTGTGTACAACACCAGGCATCAGCCGGGTGAAATACCAAAGACAGCAGGTTGCAGCAATGCCGAACGTTTTCCAATGAAAACGCCTGCCGAGGGAAACAGAGCTTTTTCAACTGATAAATTGCGGCGCGTCTGCGCCCTGTTTGCTGATGATTATTCTGTCCGTCCCCCGGTGGCACATCGGGGACGGACATTTTTGTACCCTGCCAAAAATTCTGAATTTCAGAGGTGAAACTATCATGCCAAGTAAAGCAATATTGGAACAGAAGCAGGCTTTGGTTGCCGATCTCTCCGACAGACTCAAAAATTCCGTCGCGGGCGTTATCGTAAACTACAGCGGTATTTCTGTTGCCGATGACACCAAGCTCCGCAAGCAGCTCCGCGAGGCGGGCGTTGTTTACACTGTTGCCAAGAATACCCTCATCAAGCGCGCCGCGGCAGACGCAGGCGTTGAAATCGACGATGCCGTTCTCAACGGTACAACAGCTATCGCAACTTGCGACAGTGATTACATCGCCGCAGCTAAGATTCTCAACGAGTACGCCGATGGCAATAAGAAGGGCTTTGAGATTAAGGCCGGCTTCATCGACGGCAAAAAGATGACTGTTGATGAGGTCAAGAAGCTTGCAAAGACTCCTTCCAGAGAGACCCTTCTCACTCAGCTTGCTTTTGGTCTCAACGCGACCATTCAGGGTCTTGCCATCGCCATCAAGGCTATCGCGGACAAGCAGTCCGAGGGTGCCGGGGAAGCACCCGCAGCAGAGTAATTTTTCATTGTGCTGCCATTCTTTATTTCATCATTATTTTTGGAGGTAAAACACCATGTCTGAGAAAATCGCAAACATTATCGAAGAAGTTAAGGCCATGACCGTTCTTGAGCTTTCCGAGCTTGTCAAGGCCATCGAGGAAGAATTCGGCGTTTCCGCTGCCGCTGCTGTCGCTGTTGCTGCTCCCGCTGCAGGCGCTGCCGCTGCTGTTGAAGAGAAGACCGAGTTTGACGTTATTCTTGCTTCTGCCGGCGCAGAGAAGATCAAGGTCATCAAGGTTGTCCGCGAACTCACCGGTCTGGGTCTGAAGGAAGCTAAGGCTCTGGTTGACGGCGCTCCCGCTCCCATCAAGGAAGCTGTTTCCAAGGACGAGGCAGAGAACATCGAGTCCAAGCTCAAGGAAGTCGGCGCAACCGTCGAGATCAAATAATTTTATTTCGGCTTGATTCATCACTGATATTTTAAATGAAAATGCTGTTCGTGGCTTTGCAAAATACGCTGCGGACAGCATTTTTTTTTGCATGAAAATAACAAAAAATATTTTTGTAAATTTGACAACTTGCCCTTGCATTATCACATTGCTTTTGCTATAATAGTAATCGCGTCGCATCGCAATAACCCGTTTTGCTCGGTTCTGTGATGTCTTTTTTATGCGGCTAAATTTTTTTAGGTGGTTTTGGAAAGATGCTTTTGATCAACACGAAAAACACAAAGGAAACTAAAAGCGGCAGTAATGTCAAAAAGTATCGCTGGGGAATAGTCGGCACAGGCAGAATGGCAAATACCTTCTGCCGGGCGCTCTTGCAGGCTGAAAACGCTGAGATCAGTGCGGTGTGTTCACGCAAACTGAAGAACGCGCAGAAATTCGCGGGTAAATTCGGTATACCGTCGGCATATGACAGCGTAATGGATCTGACCTCAGATGAAAATGTGGATATAGTCTACATATGCACTCCACACACAGATCACGCCGACAGCTCCCTTGCGGCGATAGCCTGCGGAAAGGCTGTGCTTTGCGAAAAACCGATGGCATTCAATTCCCGTCAGGCAAAGGCTGTCATTGACGCGGCTAAGGAAAAAAATGTTTTCTTCATGGAGGGCATGTGGACAAGATTCCTTCCCGCGGTCATAAAGGCAAGCGAGTGGATAGAAGAAGGTCTGATAGGCGATGTCAAGGAGGTCAATGCCACGTTCTTCGGCAAGACAAAATACGACACGTCAGACCGCGTTATTTCGTTTGAACAGGGCGGAGGAGCACTTCTTGATTTAGGCGTTTACAATTTATTCCTTGCGCAATGGCTGCTGGGCGGCAGACCCGGAGACGTCAAATCGACTTCGGTACACTGTGAAAACGGCATTGACTGGCAGTCCGCCGCAGTTATGAAATTCTACAAGGGTGGCACAGCGTCTGTCTCCTGCGGCTTTGAATACAGCGCGAACCATGCGGAGATTACCGGCACAAAGGGAATTATCGTAATTCCTGATTTTGTCAGCGCAAGCACTGCGTATGCCATCAGGGACAGTAAAATCATACGCGAATACAGCGATTCCGACAGCCGGGAGAAAAAGTACGGCTTTGAGATAAAACATGTGTCGGAATGTCTTGAAAAGGGATTGACCGAGTCTCCGATGTATCCAACATGGATGTCATTCGATATTCTCGACACCTGCGACAGACTTCGCGCCGATTGGCATCAGGTCTATCCAGGGGACCATCACATCCCCGCCGTACCTGATGTAAAGATAAGAAAGAAGGAGAGCTCTTCGGAAATGAATATCAACGGACAGACCACATTCCTTCCGGCGGAACCGCCTGTGCTGCCAAAGGCAGCGCGTATGAGCAGTGTATCCGACTGGTATCGCGACGCGGCGTTCTATCATATATATCCTCTGGGATTCTGTGGAGAGAATTGCAACAACGATTTTACTTCACAGCCCACTGGAAAGATCAGAAGGATCATTCCCTTTGTTAAGCACATCAGACGCATGGGCGCGAACGCCGTATATTTCGGTCCGGTATTTGAATCCACCAAGCACGGCTACGATACAGCCGATTACAGCGTGATAGATCGCCGTCTGGGTACCAACAGGGATTTTGCTGACGTATGCGCGGAGCTTCACAAAAACGGAATAAGAGTGATACTCGACGGAGTGTTCAATCACGTCGGCAGGGACTTCTGGGCGTTCAGGGATGTCAAGCTGCACAAGTGGGATTCCGCATTCAAGGACTGGTTTACCGTCAGATTTGACGGCAATTCAAATTACAACGACGGTTTCTGGTACGAAGGCTGGGAGGGGCATTACGACCTTGTCAAACTCAACCTTCG
>ONWI01000038.1 GCA_900321515.1 uncultured Eubacteriales bacterium
GGCGGAGCCGAGCGAGCGAAACGCACCCGGACAAAAATCGGGGTCGGGCGAATACCGGAATCATAAAAATCCAAATCCGTCCCTCCCGGCTGGAGAAAAAAGCACCGGCTTAAAATGCGCAAGCCCCGTATTATCAACTTTTTTCATATTTTACAATCAGCTAATCAAAAAATATTACAAAGGAGAACTTAAAAATGACAATCATCGAAATGGCAAGAGAAATGGGTAAGCTCATTCAGGAATCAGACGAGTACAAGGCTCTGATGGAGGCAAGAACCGCAAGCGACAACGACGAGGAACTTCAAAAGCAAATCGGCGAATTCAATCTCATCCGCATGAAGATGGAAATCGAATCCTCCAAGCCCGAACCCGATCAGAACAAGGTTGACGAGCTCAACCAGCAGCTTATGGGCATTTACACTTCGGTTATGGAAAGCGAAAACATGGTCGCATTCAACAAGGCAAAGGACGTTGTGGATCACCTGATGAATCACGTCACTGCCATTCTCACAGCAGCCGTAAACGGCGAGGATCCCGACACCTACGATCCCGACGCCGCATGCACAGGCGACTGCTGCTCCTGCGGAGGCTGCCACTGATTTCTAATTTGAAAGGGGCAATCTCTTAAAATGTCAGGCAAAAAAAAGAAAAAATACATTGGCACTCAAAATAAAAAAGCAAGCCAAGGCAAACAAGCCGCAGCTTCCAAAAAGATAAATTCCGGCAGCGCTTCCGCCGCGTTGGGAAAAAACGAACCGACAAAAACAGCAAGCACCGTACAGCCCCAATCCAAGCAAAAAATTCCACATTCAAAACAGTCTCCCCCACCCTCTCCGCTCTTTGATACCAACAACCTCATGGAGCTCTTCGCACGGGTCTTCCTTTTGTCGATGGTATTAATTTTCCCCCTCGCAATCGGGCCGGAAAAATACGGCAATATCACGCATTACAAGAATTCTGTGTTTTATGTGCTGGCCGCACTGGGACTCTGTTCTGTCATAATCGCTATGATCGTGAAGGTAATATCCACGCCGAGCGATAAATTCAGCATTTCCTCGCCTAAATTCAACCTTCCGGATATTGCGGTACTGTTCTACTGGGGATTCCTCCTTATTTCGGCGCTCCTTTCGCCTTACAAGGATATCGCATTCAACGGGCAGGGCGTGCGCAACGACGGTTTTATAATACAGAGTTTCTATGTCGCAGTGTATTTTCTCATCTCACACCTTTTGAAACTGCGCAAATTCGACCTGAACATTTACTGTTTCGGTGCCGCAACTGTCGCAGGACTGGTGATGTTCCATTTCTTCGGCATAGATCTGCTGAACACCGGTTTTTCCAAACCCAACTGGGAGAGCGGACTGCTCTTTATGGGGCCGATGGGCAATATCAACCTGACTTCCTACTTTGTGACAGCCGCTCTGGTTTTAGCCGGGGGAATATTCATCACGAAGCAACAGCTGAAATTCGACAGGCACGGCGCTGTGATACTGAGCTGCTTTGCCCTTATGCTCTGGGCTGAGCTGAATCTGAACACCGACGCCGGAATAGTTGCTCTCGGAATTGTTCTGCTCGCGTCAATGCCTCTTATGCTGATATCATTTGAACGGATCGGAAGATACCTTGCTGTGATGTCCACTGCTCTCGGAGTCATCGCATTCAACAGGCTTGTGGTCAAAACATGGATTCTTGAAGAGGACTTCGGCAAGCTCGGATTCTATTTGATTTTCGCCTGCGCAATCACATGCGCCGCTGCTATCTTCATCTGCTTCGGCTTCAGACAGCAGTCGGTCAAGGCTTTAAAATCCAGGCTGGATAACACACTATCCCGCCGTAGACTGCTTATTGTCTCGCTTGTGATCGACGGACTGGCAGTCGCGGGAATATTCGCCGCCTCCTTCATCGCGGCAAAGAACCAGAAGAGCGGCGTTCTTTATGAATTCGGTCAGATGCTCTATCACGGCAATTTCAAAGACAAATTCGGTCACAACCGCATGTTCACATGGAAGCGCACAATCAGACTCGTGGGCAAAAAGCCGATCTTCGGAAGCGGTCCCGATACCTTCTGCACAGTATTCAACGAAGCATTCGGCGAGGAATCCAAGAAATTCTTCAACGGCAGAAATCTCGACAAGGCCCACAACGAATATCTTCAGCTGCTCATCTGTTCCGGCATAACCGGACTCGGCGCATTCCTGACATTTATCGGAAGCCTTGTCGTCAAGGCGTTCCGACACGCGACGGACAATTCATCGCTCGTGTGTTGCGGAGCCGCCGTAATAGCGTACGCGGTTCACGCGTTCTTCGGATATTCGCTGCCGATCAACACGCCTCTGATGTGGGTGCTTCTCGGACTCACAGGAGCCGCTGCCCGAAATAATCCCCAAAAAGCCCGGTAAATACTATCTCTTTTCGCGGTGTGTTCTCTGCAAAACGGAACGCACCGCGTTTTATTATAAATAATGTGTTTTGTTCATAATAGATAGAATATTCGGGTGTAAAGTCAGTAGAATATTGACAAAGCCGCAAAATGATGTTATATTGATAATGATACGGTGAAAGCCAAATCTTTAGAAAAACGGAGGATAATCACATGACCAGAAGAGAGTATCTGACTGCGCTCAACCAGTATCTCGTCACAATGAGCGAGTCAGAAAAAACCGCTATTCTGAAAGAATATGACAATCATTTCCGAGAGGGATTCGAGGCCGGCAAGACCGAAGCGCAGGTATGTGCGTCGCTCGGCACGCCATACGATGTTGCCAATGCCTTTTTGGAGGGTCGCCGCCCGAAGGTTCCGGTCTATCCGCCCAAACCCAAGCCTCAGACCGCTCAGTCGCAAACCCAGTCAGCACGGCCGCGTCCGCAGGGGTATTCCGCGCCGTCTTATCCCACCCAGCAGCAGTCGTACTCCGCGCCGTCTTATCCCACTCAGCAGCAGTCGTACTCCGCGCCGTCTTATCCCACTCAGCAGAAGTCGTACTCCGCACCGACTTATCCCACTCATTCCGAAGCGGAGTACTCCGCCCGTCCCCAGAGCAGACCGACACCGGCATACGTCGATTACAACCGTGCTGCCGAGGAAGAGTCTTTTCCTGAAAGAAAAAAACGTACAGGCAATTACAATACCACAGGTCTTATCATCGTGATCGCGCTTTGTGTTGTCTTGATTCCCACGCTTGGCAGCGCTATTGTGGGACTGCTTATCACTCTTTACAGCCTTATAGTAGCGTTTCCCACCACCGGCGTCGCACTGATCGCGGCGGGAGGAGCGCTCAGCGCAAAAAGCTTCTGGGTATGTCTCGGTCTCATATTCATAGGCATATCTTTCCTCGCCTTAACCGGACTTATTGTTATGGCAGCTATCGAAGGCACCAGACTCTTTGTCAAGCTGATAAGATACGTCATTAGGGAATGCAAGAAAATGATAAAGGAGGGTTCATTTTGATTAGAAAAATTATCCTGGCAGTCACATTCGGTGCAATATTTGTCGTCACATTTGCGGCAGGCGTAGGATTTATCATTGCAGGCGTAGGAGATTTCTCTTGGGATATCGTCTCACAGTACGTTTCGATGAGCGACGTTACTATGATAAATGACACTCCGATAAGCAGCCTCTTCTCGTTCAGCGACCATTCCGAATATGTCGGCAGTCACGCCGAGGGACAGATCGGCTGCCCCACCTATGACGGCAGCATCATATTTGAAAACATTGCCGAAGAACTGACCGTTACAGCTTCGCCTGACGAATATATCCATCTGACGGTTGACGGCAAGATAAGGTTGTCAAGCACGGTCACAACAGCAAAAAATCTCACCGGTCAGAATATTCCCGACATTCAGTTTGAATTCAACAAAAGCACAGACGAGGCCATCATTAAAATACGCAAGCTGCGCGGCAAGGACATCAAGTTGGATGTAGCACTGCCGGCCGGATTCTCAGGTAGCATCAAAATGAAAAAAATTGCCGGCAAGATGGATCTGGATATTCCGCTCAACCTGGAAAATATTACCATAGAGGACGCGGCGGGCAATATCGAAACCACAGGTCTCAGCGCAAAAACCGCGGAAATCAGCGACATAGCCGGAAAGGTTATACTCAACACAGGCACATTCAGCAATATAAATATAAGCGATTCGGCGGGCAACGTCAACGCCAGCGGAACCATAGGCGGATTCAGGATCAACAACATCATGGGCAAAATAAAGCTCCAGTCCGATGCAGGTATTGCACGTAATTGCAGCATCAAAAAAATAATGGGCACCGTTGACATTAAACTCCCGGAGGGAAGCAAATTCAAGCTCACCAAAAAGGACATCGTAGGTATAGTTACCCCTCTCAAGGGTGACAAGAACGCCGATTACACCATCACAGTGGATGATATCGTAGGCAAGGTCAGCATCAGCAGATAAAACAATAAGCGGAGAAGCATTACGGCAATTACGCCGGGCAGCACTTCTCCGCTTTTTAATTTTTGTATGCTGATCTCAGAGCCTGTTAAGTATTATTATTTGTACTCCTTGGATGCGATGATATTGCCGTTCATGTCAATGTAGCGAACTATTACGGAATGCGTCTGAGGTACCTGCGCCTTGAACGAACGCAGCACGCTGTCGATGGAAGTCTCAAACGCCTTGCTTTCCAGGTGTTCGGCAAGCTCCTCCTTGCTCCTGGCAGCGTCCACAGCGACAGTGTAGATGCACTTGTACACAACAGAATTTCCCTCGGCACCCACTTCGAGCTTCATCCCCTTGGACTCGTAGGTCTGGGAGAGCGCTTTGACCTGATCCTGGAATTCATCCTCCTGCACCAGCTTTTCCAATTCGGTCAGAGTTTTTTCACCGCTCTGTGATGAAACCGTCTCCGCCGCATCAGATGACACGCTGTTGCCATTATTGCCGCAGGAAGCAATGGACAGGCACAGTCCGGCGCAAAGCAAAAACATGATAAACTTTCTTACAAAAACAGATTTCAAAATATACGTTCCCCTTTCACAAATCATAAAACTATATTGAGTACCTTTATTCATTAATATTTACACATTAAAAAGGAAATGCACAACATCGCCGTCCTTCATGACATATTCTTTGCCCTCGGAGCGAAGAAGTCCCTTTTCGCGGGCGGCGGCCAGCGAACCGAGCTCGATGAGACTGTCGTAGTCAATGACCTCAGCGCGTATGAATCCGCGCTCTATGTCAGAATGTATCTTGCCCGCAGCCTGGGGAGCTTTTGTACCTTTGGTTATCGTCCATGCCCTGACCTCTGGCTGTCCCGCCGTCAGGAAGCTGATGAGTCCTAACAGATGATATCCCGCGCGTATAAGGCGGTCGAGTCCCGATTCCTCCAGACCCATTTCGCTGAGGAACATGAGTTTTTCCTCAGGCTCCATGCCGCTGATTTCGGCTTCTATCTCCGCGCAGATGGGAAGAACTTCGCTGTTTTCCTCAGCCGCTATTTTCCTGACCACCTCAAGATAGGGGTTTTCCGTATCGCCGGAAAAATCATCCTCGCTGAGATTGGCGGCGTAGATTACCTTCTTGCTTGTGAGCAGCGCCACGGAAGCGAGCATCTCCTGCTCATCCTCGGTAAGAGTCATGGTACGGACAGACTTGCCCGATTCCAGCACTTCTTTGACCCGCTCGAAAAATTCCACCTCAGCGGCAAATTTCTTGTCGCCCTTCATTGCCTTTTTTGAGCGGTCGATCTTGCGCTCAACAAGTTCCAAGTCGGAGAGTATCAGTTCCAGATTGATGGTTTCTATATCGCGGGCAGGATCAATGCTGCCTTCCACATGAATAATGTCGTCATTTTCAAAGCAGCGCACAACATGCACTATCGCGTCGCACTCCCTGATGTTTGAGAGGAACTTGTTGCCCAGGCCCTCGCCCTTGCTCGCGCCCTTGACAAGACCCGCGATGTCCACAAATTCCAGAGGTGCATGGGTTATTTTCTCCGGATGATACATCTCGGCGAGCTTATCCAGCCGCTTGTCGGGAACATCTACCACACCCACATTCGGTTCAATGGTGCAAAAGGGATAGTTCGCCGACTGCGCACCGGCATTGGTTATCGCGTTAAACAGCGTGCTCTTACCTACATTTGGCAAACCTACTATGCCCAGCTTCATATTTAATCAGTCTTCCTTTCAAAAGCAATTATCAATTGTGATTATTTACGCGCCGTTTGATTCTGTTAATCATTAAATGTAACGCTGCTTTCCGAATCCTCGGATTCCTCAGAGGAAACGGACTGAGCGTCGGAGTCGGATACAGGCGCGACATTGGTGAAGTCGCCGCTCTCCACCATTGAATTTGCGTCATTGATGAAGCCCATCATAATATTGAAGCTGGTGGTATCAAGAATGATGTACCATTTATCCTTTTCCCTTGTCAGGTTGACCCTGCATTCGGTAGTTACATGTTTAGCCTCAGACATCTCGGACTCACGCACGATTTCTTCCACCAAAGCCTCGCGCATTTCCTCGGCTGTTATTTTTGCTCCGCCAAGCACTTTATCGACATAATTATTGGTGACGGTTGACGCTGCTCGTGAATAAATATCTCGCAGATCCACAGTGGTTACATTCAACACAGCCGCTCCGTTGGCTCCCGACGTCTGAATGTCAACTATTTCTATCTCGATGGTTTTTGACACAGCGTCAACTATCTTCCGCGTGCCGCTGCGGTCGCCGCTGTCAAAGCTCAGTCCGTCGAAATCCTTGACGTAATTGAACGCGGCCTTGTAGTCGCAGTCGTTCATTCTTTTGTTGAAGCGCTTTATCGCCTGCTCGGGAGTCTCGGCGTCATTGCAGGCACAAAGCAGAAGCAGCGCCGCCGTCAGTATAAAGGCTGCCACTGCCCTGATTCTTGCTCTGGATTTCAATATTATATTCTTCCCCCTGTTTAAATAATTGCATCATAATATCAGACGGCAGACGGCATTGTTCAATAAAGCAACAAGCCGTCTGCAACTTCACTTATTCATAATTGTATGAGAGACTAAGTAACTGTGCAGAAATAATTAATACATTTAGCTCGTCAGATTGCCGAAGTACACTTTATTTTTTGGCAATAAACGACTGATTAGATTCTGCACAGTTCCTAACTGTTTTCCTTCTTGCGAAGTATCCTGCGGAGATTGAGTCCGGTATCCATGAGGATGAGTATAACGGCGCCGACAAACAGCATAACATATATCACCACGGAATAATTGTACGCCCAGTCCATCTGCACAAAAAATCTCTTGCCGTCGATTCCAAGCACATCTACCTTCTCTTCCAGAGAATCCTTGATTCCAAGCATATACCACGCCTGGAAAAGCGACGAACAAATGATTACAATATCGCTTATGAGCTTTGGAAGCACATTTCGAAGCGAAAGTATGATGAAAATAACGAGCGGAATCACAATAAGCACTACGTTGAAGTAGCTGCCTTCAAGCATACGGTCATTTATCTCCTTGCCGACTATCAGGTTCCAGCCAGCCACACCCTTGGCAGAGTTGAAAAATTCAAGCGGATTGAGGGTATTGCGTTCGGAATCCACTCCGGCGTAATTGAAAATAACCAGCACACCCGCCATGACCGCAAAAAGCCTCATCGCTGTTGTAAAGAGCCACATATTTTCGGGTTCATCGTCGTCCTCATCCAGACCGTCATCGTCCTTTGGCGCGATAACAACGGCGTTTGCGGCTTCCTCCGGAGTTACCTCCATCATGGTCTGGGTGCCGTCGGGCAGCTTGACCAAAGCCATGGTCATGACAGCCTCCATCTTTTCCTCCTGATGCTTTCTGCGTCTGCGCAGAACCATCCAGCTGAAAAGCATTATCACAGCGCCGCATACTATTATTGCCAAAGCGCCCGCGAGCATAACGAATATCAGGTTTATCCTCTGCACCTGATAGCTTACAGTAAATGTATGCGAGGCGATGGGATGATCAAATTCGCCGAGCGATTTGCCCTTCAGCACATCATTCTTGCCCTTGCCGTCAGGGGAGGTCCAGCTTACCGCGCTTGCGTCCCCAGCGCCGGTGAATCCGTATTCCACCACGCCTGTATATCCTGAGGCTTTGATAAATTCGGCAACATCAACATTCACCGTGACCGAACGCTTGTTGTAAAGCGAGAATTTATCCGCGCCTTCCAGCTTGACGGAATTGCCCTCACCGATATATTTCTGAAGTACGGCCGTAACCTCGTCCGCCGTGCCTCTGGGCGTCGTAAGAACCACGGAATACTGCGAACGCGACGAATTGTACGGTTCAACAGATATGTCTATTCCGCTGCCGCTGAAAGCCTCTGTGAAATATTTTGCGGCAAACTGCGCGCCGGAATCGTCCTCACCGACCTTGTAGGCAATCGTAATCTCCTGGCTCAGCCTGTCGTCACTGCTGATGTCGGTAGTGACATTGAGCTTGGCGATGTCATAGACCGACGAAGAATATATCATTATGTCGGCATTGGAAGCCTTTTCATATACAACCACCATCGTCTTGCCGTCGTCGTCAGACTTCTTGGTACTGCTGCCCGCGGCGGTTGACTTGGAATCATCGAATTTGCTTCCGTCCATATTGACATAAGTAAATGTGGCGTCTGTCGTGCCATCGCTTCGGCAGGGGAATTTGGAGAAGTTTATCTTTTCGCTAAGCACGCCGGTCTCGGAAAAGGCGGTATTGAGCGAACCGTCGCTTAAATACTCAAACGAACTGCCATCGCCGAAAACCTTTGCCGTGCATTCGCTTATAAATTCCGCATTGCCCTTGAATGAAATGCGATATCGGCTGGCGCCGCTGTCATCCGACTTCCACTTGCCGGCGGCGTTTTCTCCCGCACAGCTCTCGAGAAATTCCTGGATATTGCTCTTGCCGAGCGCGTCTACGGTCTTTTTGGGTATCTTTATGGTTATCTCACGCTCGTAGTCGCTGCCTTCCTTGTCTACGTCATGAACAGTGCGGATATCAACGCTGTCAATCATATATTTTGCGATGGTATCGAGCTTGACCTTTGCCGAGCCGAAGTTGTCATTGTCATAGGATATACCGTTCATGGTCACCTTTACGGTATCAGTCATGCTGGAAACGTCCTTGGAGACATTAAGCTCTTCCTTGAGCGCCGGCTTGACCCACGCAAGCAGATCCTTGGATTCAAAATCCTCGGTAATCGAAAATCCACTGGCAAACAAATCCGCTTTCGGATCCTTGTATGTAAACTGCACCGAAGGATTACGTCCGATCAGCTCTCTCACCTTGTTTCTGTAATCGTCTATACCGTCAAATTTCAGATGGAAAATGAAAACCGCCTTGGTCTTTTTCTCGTCGGTGTATTTGCATTCAAACTCCATCTGCGGCGGACACTTCCTGCTCAGTACATCGGCCGCCTCGGACACCTTGAACTTACTGAAGAAACTGTTCTGATCCTCCAGCTCGTCACAGGTGATGGTTCTCTCGCCCTTGAACTGTCCGTCAATGTTAAGATCGGTGTTCATTCCGCAGCCGGTCAGCAGCAGGGCGGCGATGCAGCCAAGCATCAGCCACAGCATTCTGATTCGCCGTCTGCCGGTAACGGCAGCGTCATTGACGCTGTGAACAGTCTTGGTGTCGGCGGGATATTTTTCCGTTTTTTCCATATTTATCTCTCCCTTGGCAATATTTTTGATCAGGAACCATGGAATTATTTACTATAGACAATAACGGCACGAGCCTATACAAGGATATTATATAATAAAAAATCCTCAACGTCAATCATGCAAATGACAAAATCGAAAATTTTCTGAATATTTTTAATATTTATATATAAGCCACTTTTGACAATAATTTATTATTAGCCGTTGACAAATATGTAAAAACATGCTAAAATATACTCCAGTGGCAGCCTGAGTAATGCCGCGGTACTATTCTATCATTAATTTTAAAACAGGAGGATTTAACTAATGGCGAATGAAAACGGAAAGAAATCCATTGATGTGGAAAAAGCCAAGAAAATGGCAAAATCTCCCAAAGGAAAGATCGGCGCGATAGTATCTGTTGTTATCATACTTGCGGCAATCGGCGTATTGGCGTTCATCTTTACCAGAACCGATTCACCGGACGATTACAAATACGAACTGACCATAACCGACGCCACAATAACCGGACTGGAAAACGTGGAGCTCGAAGATCTGAAATTTCCGAGCAAGATCGACGGTATTCCTGTGACCAAGATAGGCGAAAGCGCATTCTACAAATGCTACCAGATCACATCGGTGGATATGCCAAACACGGTAACCGAGATCAACAACGGCGCGTTCTTCGGATGTGTCAGCCTGACCAAGGTCAGCATGTCAAATTCCGTCACTACCATCGGCACGTCAGCTTTCGCGGAGTGTACAAACCTGAAGAGCATCAACATTCCCGATTCGGTTACAGAGATAGGACCTCATGCCTTTACCGGCTGCACGTCTCTTTCCAAGATCAGCATCCCGAAATCCGTTACGAATATACACGACAACACCTTCTCCAACTGCACGAATCTCACTTCTGTTGACATTCCGAACACCATCACAAGCATTGGTATCTCGGCGTTCAGCAAGTGTTCGTCACTCAAAAAGATCGAGATTCCCAATACCGTAAAAAAGATCAACAACAGCGCTTTTGCAGACTGCACAAGTCTGACCAGGGTAGAAATCCCCAAGTCCGTATCGACAATTGCCCCCTTTGCCTTCGGAGGCTGCACAGGACTTACCCGAGTCGATATTCCGATAACGGTCATCAAGATTGAAAATCAGGCTTTCCAGAACTGCCCGAATCTCACCATTTACGGCAAGAAGGGTTCACAGGCAGAAGTTTACGCCAGAGCTCAGAAGATTCCCTTTAAAGAGCTGTAATTCCGCCGTCCAGCATATTTATATCTTCCAAGAGCCTGCTGACAATTCTCACCACACACGGAGATATACCATAAAGCTCTTATAAACCGGCAGCCGCACTTTCTGCAAATTGTGCGGCTGCTTTTGTAATTCATCCGATTATGTGCTTTTGTGTAATTTTTGACGTCATTTTGACGCAGACCAAAAAATAAAAAAAATTAAAAAAAACACAAAAACATCTGTAAAAAACCCGAAGTATATGATATAATAGTTCAATAATGTAATAAACTATCAAAATCAAAGGAGTCTTCTTATAAAATGTCTGTCAGAATAGGAATGGTCAGTCTGGGCTGTCCCAAAAATCAGGTAGACGCGGAACTCATGCTGGGTTGCCTTGCCGACGCCGGATACGATCTGGTCGAGGACGCCGCAATGGCCGACGTGGCCATAGTAAATACCTGCGGATTCATTGAAAGCGCAAAGTCCGAAGCCATAGAGGAAATTCTCGAACTTGCCGCTCTCAAAAAGGAGGGACGGATCAAGGCGCTGATCGTCACCGGATGCATGGCCGAACGGTACCGTGACGCCGTTTTAGAGGAACTGCCTGAGATCGACGCGGTAGTGGGCATAGGGGCAAATCACAGGATTGCCGAAATAGTTGACCGCATTGCGTCGGAAAGCGGTTTCGGTGTATACGGCGAAAAGGACGAACTGCACATGTGCGGCAGGCGCGTACGCACGACTCTCCCATTTTACAGCTATCTCAGGATAGCCGACGGCTGCAACAACAAATGCACATTCTGCGCCATACCCATGATACGAGGCAAATTCCGCTCACGTCCGATGGACGAGCTAATCGATGAAGCAAATCAGCTCGCCGCAAAAGGCGTAAGGGAACTTACATTAATAGCCCAGGACACCACGGAATACGGTTCTGACATTTACGGAAAGCGAATGCTTCCCGAACTGCTGAGAAGGCTCTGCGAGATTCAGGAGCTTAAATGGATAAGATTACTGTATTGCTACCCCGAAAAGATAACCGACGAGCTGCTTGACGTTATTGCAAGCCAGCCCAAAATCTGCAAGTACATAGATATGCCGATTCAGCACGTCAGCAAAAAAGTACTGCAAGCCATGCACCGCCCCGGCGACCGCGAATCTCTGACCAGACTGATTTCCCACATACGCGGTAAGATACCCGGAGTAACACTTCGCACGACCCTGATGACCGCATTCCCAGGGGAAACACAGGAGGATTTTGATGAACTGATCGACTTCGTCCGCGATATTAAATTTGAACGTCTGGGCTGCTTCATCTGGTCAGCCGAAGAAGACACTCCCGCATTCGACCTTCCCGGCAGGATCGACTCCGAAACAGCCGCTATGCGCGAGGAATCCATTATCGACGAGCAGTCGCGTGTCATAGATCAATGGTGCGAGAGCATGGTCGGCAAAAAAACAGAAGTCATGGTCGAGGGCTTCGACAGGCTGGCAGAATGCTACCACGGGCGCTCTCAGGGTGAAGCTCCCGAGATAGACGGCAAGATATTCTTCGACACCAACGGCAAGAAGCTGCGCCCCGGCGAGTTTGTGACGGTCGAGATAACCGACTTCATGGACTGCGATCTGGTGGGACGGCTCGTATAAATTTTCCAAAGGGGATTGTTGTATGAATCTTCCGAATAAATTAACGGTGCTGCGAGTGCTGTTTATTCCCGCAATAATGATATTTCTGCTGGCAGACGGCATTCCCTTCCGCTGGCTTATAGGCGGACTGTGCTTCGGCGCCGCCTCGCTGACTGACATGCTGGACGGAAAAATAGCCCGCCAACGAAACCTCATAACCGATTTTGGCAAGCTAATGGATCCTGTTGCCGACAAAATGCTGATAATGTCCACTCTGATTTGCTTTGTACAGGAGGATATATGCGGAGCATGGGTAGTTGTAGTGATACTTTTCAGGGAATTTCTTGTCACTTCCATGCGCATGATCGCGGCAGACAAGGGCAAGGTCATTGCCGCCAACATATGGGGTAAAATCAAGACCGTAACACAGATGATAGCCATAATCGGCATATTCTGTTCAAAGGCTTCGGGTGAATTCAGCTTCATTCCGCCGCTTGTAGGGCAGCTGCTCATGATTGTTTCAAATGTGGTGCTCTACACTGCTGTCGCAGCAACGATTTTTTCCGGGGCAAGATATATGTACGATGCGCGCGAATTCTTTCACGATGTATAAAATATACACATATATTTTTTGGTAAGCATTTGCTTTTTTACAAAAGCTGTGTCAAAATAGATGAGAACACAAGATACAATTGAAATTGCGAAGGGAGAAAATAACATGTCCGAATTAGACAAGGATTATACAGCCGATTCAGCCGAGAAAGGCGAAACGGTAGAAGCATTCGAGGATTTTGAAGCGGCAGCCGGGGATTCTGACGGGAAAATAACGGATACCGCCAGCAATACGGAAAGCGTATTAGCCACAGCAGCAGCAATTGAACAGGCCGAGGATATGGCAGAAAAAGATTTATACGCGGAGCCAGAATCAGATGACGACGCAGCCGAAGATGTTGCTGAATCCGACGAAGAAGCCGCAGAGGCAGCCGAGGATGTTGCTGAATCCAATGAAGAAGCCGCAGAGGCAGCCGAGGATGTTGCTGAATCCGACGAAGAAGCCGCAGAGGCAGCCGAAGATGTTGCTGAATCCGACGAAGAAGCCGCAGAGGCAGCCGAGGATGTTGCTGAATCCGACGAAGAAGCCGCAGAGGCAGCCGAAGATGTTGCTGAATCCGA
>ONWI01000182.1 GCA_900321515.1 uncultured Eubacteriales bacterium
GAATCGAACCCACACGACCAGCTTGGAAGGCTGGGGTTCTGCCATTGAACTACACCCGCATATTTAACAGCGTGTTACATTATACACGTTGACGCCGGTTTTGTCAAGTTTTTTTTTTAATTTAAAAAAATTCTGCAAATTGGCAAAAAACATTGCCGGTGTATCGTCTCAAATGTTGCATAAGTACAAGAAACGACAGCACCGGCTTAATATCAGATGCATTCTGAGAATTATTTTTTCTCTTCTGCGCGGATTATCATAACGAGTTGGGAGGTGTAGAAGCTGTCAGTAGTAACAAATAATGTATCGTCAGCCTCAGCTTCTGATGTGACCACACAGAAAGCGCGTTTTGCGCCCTTTATCGTCTGTGCCTCGTTGGTGTTGAAGGTAGTGGTTTCGTCGGTATTGTTGCTGCTTGTGTCGTTTATCTCCACGGGCTCCACTGTCTTGGCGTCGAGTCTGCCGCCGCAGCCGTAAGCCACTCCGTCTGCTATAGCTGCGAAAAGACCGCTGACTTCACCCTTTTTTTCATAGGTGAAGGGCTTGAAGCTGGGTTCCGTTACAAGTGTGAAGGTGTTTTTCAGTTCTTTTTCCGAGTCCTTGGCAATACGGTAGTTTTTCCCGTTTGCCATTTCGGATTCGACCATTGACTTATAATCGTCTGACTCCTTGAGCGACGCGATCTGGGCGTTGATCTTTTCTGCGAGCTTCGCGTCGGATTTGTTGAGGAGGAATCTGTATTCAACGCTGCCGACACTGCCTTTTACGATTTTGACTCCATCCACCCCGTTGGTAAGCTGCTTGGCATAGTTTGAATCGACTACCACTGCAGCCACCTTCTTGTCGATAAGGTCCTGCACAGCTTTGGTCATATCGCTGTAGCGCTTGGGATAATTGGTCAGATTTTTGCTGACTAATTCATCCTCCCCAGAACGCAGCTGCACTGCCACTGCCTTACCCTCGAGGTCGGCTGCCTTGGATATCTTCATGTTCTTCTCGTAAGCCACGCCGTTGTCCTCTTTCTGCGAAGAACAGGAAGCGAGGGTTATACAGACCGTCAGTGCCGCCGTGATGGCAATGATTCTTCTAAGTAATTTCATGTTAACTCTTCTCCTTATTTCTTTTGGTGATGTTTGAATATTTGCACTCCAACCATTGTATCACACACATTGCAAAAAAACAAGGTATTTTTCAAATATGCGTCAATAGACCCTCTCAGACGATGATGATATTTTTGTGATATAAAAGATACAGCAAATTTACAACATATTTAACAAAATTCAGTTGCATTTACAGTGTACAGGTGATATAATTATCTTCGTATGCAATATAATGGAATAACAAGTGAATACTGCAAAAAAATCTTAACCATTTCAGAAGGAGCTGCTTTTTTATGGCGTCCGTAACCATTCTGCCCGAGCATTACATCAACCGCGAGTTAAGCTGGCTGGAATTCAACCATCGCGTTATGATGCAGGCCGTGGCGGATGAAAATCCAGTGTTTGAAAGAATCAAATTTCTCTCTATCGTAACATCCAACCTTGACGAATTTTTTATGGTGCGTGTCGCGTCGATACGCGACCAGCTCCGCGCCAGATACGACGCGGTAGACCCCGCCGGCATGACGCCAAAGCAGCAGCTTATTGCCATAAGCGAACGTACACATGAGCTGTGTGATATGGAGTACTCAATTTATCACAAATCCATTCTTCCCGAACTGCGCTCAAATAGTATTTCCATTATCCATTCCGATTCGCTTATGGACGAACAGGTTCATTTCTGCAAGAGTCTTTTTGACAACGCTATCTATCCCGTACTGACTCCACTTGCGGTAGACCGCAGTCATCCCTTCCCGCTGATACTCAATAAGAGCCTGAATATAGGCGTGCTGCTCGACTGCGGCGCGGAAAAGCCTGTCTTTGCCACTGTGCAGGTACCGGATAACCTTCAGCGGCTTATCAAGCTGCCTTCAGAGCAGGGCTACATATTCATTCCCATCGAAGAAATAATCAAGATGAACATAGCCAAGCTGTTTTCGGGCTATAACGTAATGGAGTGCGTACCTTACCGCATAACGCGCAACGGCGACCTTTCCTTTGACGAGGAAGAGGCAATCGACTTGCTGAGCGAGATCAAAAATTCTCTTAAAGAGCGCAAGCGCGGCTCGGTGATTCGCCTTGAAATAGCGCGCGGCGCCAACCAGAAGATGCTCAAATTCCTTCAGAAAAAGCTGGAGATAGAAAAACGCGATATTTACGAGATAAACGGCCCGATAAATCTGTCGTTCCTTGTCAAGCAGCTTTATTCGCTGCCGGGGTTTGAACATCTCAAGGACAGGAGCTTTACGCCAAAGATCTGTCACGAACTGCTGACCAATGAAAGCATTTTCAGCGTCATAGCCCGCAAGGATATTCTTATGTACCACCCCTACGACAGCTTTGACCCGGTGGTGCGCCTGCTGGATGAAGCTGCCGACGATCCCGATGTATTGGCTATCAAGCAGACTCTTTACCGCGTTTCCAATAATAGTCCTATAGTTGCCGCCCTCGAACGCGCGGCGGACAAGGGCAAGCAGGTTACCGCCCTGGTGGAGGTCAAGGCGAGATTTGACGAGGAGAACAACATTGAATTCGGTGAACAGCTCTCCCGGATGGGCGCGCATGTCATTTACGGTGTTGCGGGACTGAAAACCCATTCCAAAATAACACTTATAGTACGCCGTGAAGCAGACGGCATAAAGCGTTATCTCCACCTTGGCACAGGCAATTACAACGATGTTACCGCCCGTATATATACGGACTATTCTCTACTGACAGCAGACCGTCAGCTCGGTGAGGACGCAACGGTATTTTTCAATTCCATTACCGGCTATTTCCGCGCGCCGGTAATGCAGAAGCTCATCATGGCTCCGCACGCTCTCAGGCTGTCATTTACCAACCTTATACGAGCCGAAAAGAAAAAGGCTCGCGCCGGTCAGCCAGCCGCGATATTCGCCAAGATGAATTCCCTCGCCGACCCGGATATAGTGCGTGAACTGTTCAAGGCGGCAGCCGCAGGGGTTAAGATAAGACTCTTTGTGCGCGGCATATGCTGCCTGCGTCCTGGCATTCCGGGACTCAGCGAAAACATCGAGGTCAGGTCCGTCGTGGGTCGTTTTCTGGAGCACAGCCGCGTATATCTCTTCGGAGCCGAGGGCACAGAACAAAAGATCTATCTCAGTTCCGCCGATTGGATGACGCGTAATCTCGATCATCGTGTGGAGCTGCTCTTTCCGATAGAGGACGAGGATGTGTTCGCCCAGATAAAGCGGGATATAGACATCTACTGGAGCGATACCGTCAAATCCCGCAGACTGGGCAGCGACGGAGCTTATCACCGCATTTCCGGCGAAAATATTAACGCGCAGGAGCTTCTCATAGACTATGATTTCGATGTGGAAGAGGAAGCGCGTGCCGCCTACAATGAAGATAAGATAATCTATCATGCCGAACTTGAGGAAGGATATGAGGACGGCATGAGCGATGATTACGGGGACACATCCGGATACGGTGAGTATCACGACAGCGCCGACGACGAGGAGGACGACGAAATCAGCGACGTTGCCGCTCCTGGCGGCAGATACGGCGAGTACAGCTACAAATACGAATACGGATACATCGATTTTGACGACGAAGATGATGACGATGATGACGGGGGAGTGCGGTAGTATACCGCGTTATGAAAATGTTTTCATTTGCTGCACTGGTTCAATTTGCTGAACGTAACGATAAGGTAAGGAACTGTGCAGAATTTAATCAGTCGTTTGTTGCCAAAAAATAAAGTGTCCTTCGGCATTTTGATGAGCTAAATGTATTAATTATTTCTGCACAGTTACTAAAAAAGGAAGGTAATCATGATGTCTGTTTCTTTTAAAGGTGTCGGGAAAATCCGCGAAAAAACCGGCAAGATGTTTTCTGAACATTCGCCGCGTTTTTTGTCGTGTATTTTGGCGTGTCTTTCTCTGATATGCACGCTGATGCTGCCAACCTTTTTGTCCGACAGCACCATCAGTTTTTCCAACAGCATTGTCTCGATTGCCTTTGCCGCAGTGATTTATTTACTGTTCCGGCGGTATTGGGGAACGGAACACTGCGAAAGGGAGTTTGTGCTGACACATATCTTTGGATTTATGCTGTCTTGCATGACTGCAATGGGCAGAGCGGTAGATCAGACAGAACGATTTTTCCCGGTCAGTTTGTTAACCTGCATTTCCATATTGTTTTATACCCACCTTTTTGCCTGTATTGTTTCGCTGATATGGGCGAAACTGTCGGAAGCTGAAAGCAAAAGAACTGCCGGAAATAATGAAATTTCACATTCGACCCAGGAATCTTCTCCCTTGCCGGCTTCAGGATTTGGCAGATATGTGTCATTCGCGGCGGAACATCCATGGATAATCGCTATTGCTCTGCTGCTGTGCTGGATGCCCTGTTTTATTGCGCTTTTTCCCGGGGGATTCTCATATGATATGGCACATGAATTCAATCAGCAGTTCGTGACTTACAAAAGCGACTTCCCGCGGCTTCATTCCGTGCTCATAATAGGCTTTATGAACGCAGCGCACAGCCTTTTCGGCTCATATAACGCCGGAATAGCCATATATGATGTGCTTCAGATGCTCGCTTTTTCGGCGCTGTTTACGCATATGCTTGTAACATTTTACCGTCAGAGGATCGGACAGGTAATGATCAGCATGTTTGCTGCTTATTTTGCGCTGTTTCCCGTTATACATCTTATTGTTACTCATACAGGCAGGGACACGCTTTTTTCCGGTCTGCTTACATACTTAGGTTTTCTGCTTTACCGGATGGCGTGTGATACAAAGGCCTTTTTCGGCACGGTGCGAAATCCGATTATTCTGGGAACCGTGCTGTCTCTGACGCTTATGGCAAGAAACAACAACAGTGAGCTTATCATACTTCCTCTGTTTGCGGTTTTGAATATCGTTGTGTGGGTTAAATCTCACAAGCTTTATCCTCGCGGTGTATTGTTATTCTGTACTGCGAATATCGCCGTGTTTGTTTCGCTTTCGTTTGTTCTTAACCTGATATGTCAGCCTATTACCGCCATAAATCCCAGGGCTTCTATGTCAATAATTTCTCAGACGCTTATGAGAGCTTACATTGACGAGCCGGAGAAATGGACTGAAAAAGACAATCAGGATTTCGAGTATTATATGAACATGGAATATTACCGGTATTGTCCGGAATGCGCCGATTATTCAAAAAACATGATGCAGAATGTCAAGGGCGCGGGAAACGGCGTCGGATTTATAAAGATGTGGTTAAGGATGGGATTAAAATGTCCCAATTCATATTTGAATGCCGTGACAGCTCAGACCAGATATATGTGGTATCCTGACAGCGTGATAGACGGATATGTCAGAGCCGAGCTATACAAAACCGAAAAAAGCTACTTTGTAACGGGCGTTGAGAAGCCCGGCGTGAGAATACCTCTGTTCCCGGATGGAGAGGAATTTTACAGAAAGATAGGTAAGGACATTTCGTTTGAAAAAATCCCGGTGCTGTCCATGCTGTTTTCCATAGGATTCCAGTACTGGCTGCTGCTGAACTGTTTGTTCTATTCTGTCTACAAGGGCAGGAAAAAGCTGTACCTCCCGTTAGGAGCAATGTTTGTTTATCTTGCCTTCTGTTTTTTCATACCGATTGTGCTTATGAGGTATTTTATGACACTGTTCCTCTTTTTCCCTGTAACCGTTGTTATGACAGTTCAACCTGGATTAGCCTCCGGCAGTTCAGGAGAGCGCGAATGATTCTGATTATTTCCTATTGAAGGTGTGAGTAATATATGACAGAAAAACTGCCTCAGGATGCGTTTATGCTGCTTAGCGTTATAAATACAAAACTTCGGGACAGATACCATGATCTCAACGAGCTCTGCGATGATCTTGGCACTGACAAGGATGAGATTATTCAGGTATTGAGTTCCATAGGATATGTCTACGACAGTAAACTGAACAGATTTTGCTGATTTATCACAGTTAAAAAACCGCATTTCCGGACTTTTTATTAGCTCGGAAATGCGGTTTTTAGTCTGGAACGGCGCTGGGTCAGTAAGTATGCTTCCGGTTCAGCCGTTCCGTTTTGCCGGAAGCAATTAGAGTTGTTTTTTATGTGAAAGTCTGATTTATTTGATTGTGATTTAATGTGATTTTAAGGAAAAATGGTATTATATAATCCAAAGTGTTAATATGCGTAATGATTGTGATTTTGTTACGCTTATTAGTTTATACAATATGTGTCCTTTTTATATCGTCCTTTAAAAAAATGATTTCTATTCCATGCCCCCTTGGACTTAGCTGTTTTGTTGTTGATTGAATCAAGCCATAAATATGGAAAATATCATCTCCTTTTCTTTGCAAAAGCCGTTTCCAGTTTCAGAAATGTACTTCATGACAGATGAAGCTGTATTGTAGTGAGGTTTTTGGTAATTAAGGGTATTTGGTAATTAAGGGTATTTGGTATTGTGTAAGAAGATTATCGCCATTGGCGACGGACAAATGAAACGGTCTGGCTTAAGCGGTTTTGGCGTAATTATGCAGCAGACATCGGACAAAAGCAATTTGCAGACGTTGTGCCGCAGACAAAACATTGGGGAAAATTAATTTATGGCGGCATTGCCTGTGATTGTTATTTGTTCCTGCCGTGCGTCGGGCTGTCGGAAGGCCCGGCGGCGGTTTTTGTCTTTTGCTTTTTGCCTTTCATATATAAAACGTTTCAGACATTGAAAAAGTAGCATTATTTTTGAAAAAAATTTTTATTTTTTTCTTTTTGACGTAGCGTATAAATTATATCTATAAAAATTGTAAAATAACAACAAAAATGTGGCTACAAGTCCAGGTTGACAATATCGAAATAATCTGATAAAATAAAAACGGAAAATTGATTTATGGCAGTATTGCCTTGTTATACACCAAATCAACCGATTCGGTGTATAACTTATGCTTCTCATTTGAATTGAAGCAGAGCATAAAAGCCCGTGAGGTCCTCGGAAAACCTCGCGGGCATTTTATCATGATCTTAGAGCCTGTTCAGATTCTTATTTCAATCGAAGATTAGGATTAATATCTGCCCTCTCACACATAAATAATACGTTTGAGAAAGCATAAAAGTACGTTTATGGAATTATCCTCTGAAAAATCAGTCGTGGCAGTGACCGCAGCCGCAATCGTCTCCGTGCTCGTCCTCTTCAAATGCCTGACGCATGTTCTCCATGAACTGATTGAATACTGCGTCGAGAACCTGCTCGTCATCGGTGCCCTCGAATTCCAGCGAGTCGTCGTCGTGGTGTATTACTTTAAGAATGACAACCTCGGTGTCCTCGCCGTCGTCCTCTTCGGTTTCGTCTGCCGGGAAGAATACGGCGTATTCCTCATCGTTATAGGGGATAATGTCCAGCAGGTCAAAAGGATATTCATTGCCTTCCTCGTCGGTCAGATAGATGTGGGCGTCCTCTTCTTCGGTTTCGGGTAGGATGTTCTCGTTGATCATAGCTATTGCTTCCTTTCCTGTTTTTTCTTTATATTACACATGGAAGCCGCCGATTCTGTGAACGTGTACTTATTGTTTTCCGACTCTATCACGCCGGAATTTTCCTGATATGATGTCTGTTCCTGAATCATGCGGTTATCCAGTGATATTACCAGCGAGCCGCTGAGCGGTTCGCGTTTTTTGTAGGTGTATTTTATGCCGTTGCTGGTATAAGGCTTGGGAAGATCGAGCTTCCTGCCTTTGATGTTGACATATACGCTGCCGTCCTTTACGCTGCTTACGGTGTAAGTGTTTGTCAGTCCTACCTGTTCCAGCTGCCAGCTGCTTCCCTGTTTTATGGTTCCGTCAATCCTGTAAAAGAGATCGGCTGCGACCTCCCTCATATTTTCTTCCGTAACGATGTCTGAGGTGTAGGGATATTTCCGGTGAATAGCGTCTATGCCCTTGACTGTTATTTTATAATCCTGAGAGACAATGACTGTGAAACTTTGCCCGATAATGTCGTAATATACCGCGTTATCATCGCTGCGTCCGGACTTGTCCTTTGTGTCGGTCGAGATTGAGCCGTCGTCGGTATCATAGCCCGTCCGTATTCTGTTAAATGTATATACGGCGCTCATCGAGCCGTTGTTTTTTACGGTAAGCGCGATGGTGTAGTCGTAGGTCTGGGTTATTCGGGTGTAGGAAATAACAGATTTCCCAGAGTAAAAATACTGCTCGTTGACCGACGACGATTCCATTGTGTAGACTCCGGACCTGAATTGCGGCGCAGGGTATTGTTTTGATTTACTTCCGGTTGTCGAAGAGGCGGTATTATTTTCATTTTCCTTCCCCGAAGCATCTTCCACGGGCTCATCGGCTGCGGAGGAAACCGATGCTTCGGGATATTTGCCGTCCAGCCGCCCCGGCATTTTCTTCTGGCATGACACGGGACACAGAAGGCTAAATAAAACGATTGCCACCGTCAGTAGTAATAACCCGGATGAACGCCTCATTGCTTCTTGGGTTCTCCTTTCATGGTCAGACCAATGCGCCCTTTTGCCTCGTCTATGGACAGCACCCATACCTTAACTATATCGCCGACCTTCAGAACTTCGGAAGGATGCTTGATCCGGCGGTTGGCAATCTGCGAGATGTGGACAAGTCCGTCCTGATGGACTCCGATATCCACAAACGCACCGAAGTCGATTACGTTGCGTACTGTGCCCTGCATTTCCATGCCGACTTTAAGATCCTTGATGTCCATTACGTCTGTGCGCAGCATGGGCTTTGGAAGTTCGTCGCGCGGGTCGCGTCCGGGGCGCATAAGTTCGTTGATGATGTCGGTGAGAGTGGGAACGCCTATTCCGAGCTGATCGGCGGTTTTGTCGTAGCCCATGCGTGCGACTGTCTCTTTGAGCTTGCCAAGTCTGCCGCCTCGAATGTCGGCGGGGGTGAATCCGCAGAGCTTTAGCAGCGCCTCCGCAGCCTGATAGCTTTCCGGATGCACAGCTGTGCCGTCAAGGGGATTATCGCTCTCACTTACGCGCATGAAGCCGGCGCACTGCTCAAATGCTTTCGGTCCGAGCTTTGCCACCTTGAGCAGCTCTTTGCGGCTTTTGAATTCGCCGTTTGCCTCGCGATAGGCTACAATGTTCTTTGATACTGTCGAGGTGATTCCCACAACCTTGCTGAGAAGCGCGGGAGAGGCGGTGTTCAGGTCCACGCCGACTGAATTCACGCAGTCCTCCACCACGCCGTCAAGAGCTTCGGAGAGCCGCTTCTGCGGCATGTCGTGCTGATACTGTCCGACGCCTATCGCCTTGGGATCTATCTTGACCAGCTCAGCGAGCGGATCCTGAAGTCTGCGTGCGATGGATATCGCGGAGCGCACGTTCACGTCGTAATCCGGGAATTCCTCGGCGGCCAGTTTGCTTGCCGAATATACCGAAGCGCCTGCTTCGCTCACTACCATATAGGCGACTTTGAGGTTCTGTTCGCGGATAAGCTCAGCCGCGAATATCTCGGTCTCCTTTCCGGCGGTGCCGTTACCGATGGCTATGATTTCCACGCCGTATGCCTTGATGAATTTGGTTAGTATCCGTTTCGCATCGGCGATCTTGTTCTCGGAATGCATGGGACGCACGGGGTATATTACCGTCGTATTGAGCAGTCTGCCGGTTGCGTCCACAACTGCAACCTTGCAGCCCATTCTGTAGCCGGGGTCAAGCCCCATTGCCACTTTGCCCTTGACGGGAGGCTGCATGAGGAGCTGATGAAGGTTCTCGGAGAATACCTTGATGGCATTCTCCACTGCCGCGTCGGTAAGCTCGCCGCGCAGCTCGTTTTGTATGGAGGGAAATATGAGTCTGTCGTAAGCGTCCTCGGCGGCGGTGCGCACGGCGTCGGTGCAGGGAAGGTTACCCCTTTTCAGCACCGACTTGGCAATTATGTCAACGCCGGCAGAACGGTCAAAGTCGATGGATACCTTGAGGAATTTTTCCCTTTCGCCGCGGTCGATCGCGAGTATCTTGTATCCCGCGGCGCGTTTCATCGGTTCTGAATAATCGTAGTAATTCTCATAGACCGACTGTGCTTCGGGGTCGGATGCTTTTGATACGATCTTCCCCTGATCGAATGCAACTGCGCGCAGGCGCTTGCGTATTTCGGCGTTGTCGGAGATGTCTTCGGCTATTATGTCAAGAGCGCCCTGCAGGGCATCCTCGGGAGAGTTGACTTCCTTCTCCGGGTTTACATAGGCTTTTGCCATGTCGATTGGGTATTCCTTTGTCGCCTGCTCAAAAATTGCCGCGGCGAGTGGTTCCAGCCCTTTTTCCCTTGCCACGGAGGCGCGGGTCTTGCGTTTTGGCTTGTATGGACGGTAGATATCCTCGATTTCGGTTAGAGTGGC
>ONWI01000183.1 GCA_900321515.1 uncultured Eubacteriales bacterium
AGAGCCAGTGGGAAAAACTAAAACCAGATTCATTCGGTCTGACCAAAAATGTCACAGTTCACTTTGGTAAAACCGACATAATCCCCGCAACCGGAATCACACTTTCCAAGACAAGCCTGAATTTGAAGAAGGGTGACAGCGCAACTCTTACCGCAACGGTGACTCCGAGCGGAAGCACCGACAGCGTTTCGTGGACTTCATCGAATACATCAGTAGCCACAGTCTCAAACGGAGTCGTTACCGCTGTGGGAAAAGGCAGTGCAACCATCACTGCAACAGCGGGAAGCAAGAGCGCGGCGTGCACGGTTAACGTAAAAAACAAAGATGAAAATAAACTTGCAATTATTCAGCATCCCCAAAATGTCAAAACTCTGCCTGGTCGTGTGGTGACGTTCAGCGTAAAAGCCACAGGAGAAGGCCTGAGCTATCAATGGTATTATAAAAAGGCGAATGCGTCTGACTGGTCAGTTTGGCGCATATACACAGAGCCAACAATCAATCCTCCTTCCAATAACACATGGGACGGTATGCAGGTGTATTGTAAAGTTACGGATAAAAAAGGTAAGTCTGTTTCGTCCAATCCGGCGACAGTTACAATTTTAGAGCCTGGAGCATCCGATTTCGTGATTGTTTCGCATCCTGTCAGCGTCACGCTGAACGAGGGAGATACTGCGGTTTTCGGCATTACAGCTAAAGGTAAAGGATTGACTTACCAATGGTATTATGCCGATAAGGGCGGATCTGAATGGATTAAGTGGAAAGGGCACAATAAGGCATCCACTTCAACGGTGGTTGATAAGTCGTGGAATGGAAGACAGTTGTATTGTGTGGTTACGGATAATAAAGGCGAATCCCTGTATTCAGATATCGCAACGGTAACTATTGCAAAAAAACTTAAAATTTCTCAACAGCCCATCAATCAGACCGTCAAGCAGGGAAACAGCGTGACGCTCTCTCTCAAAGCGGAGGGAACCGGTCTGACTTATCAATGGTACTTTAAGAAAGCCGGACAGACATCGTTCAGCAAGTGGAAAGACCGCACGCATGCCAAAGAAACCGTTACACCCAATGCCTCATGGAACGGAATTCAGCTTTACTGCGTTGTAAAAGACCGTTTCGGAAAAACAGTGCAGTCCAACACAATCAAAGTTACCGTAACTCAGACGTTGAAAATTATCACTCAGCCCACTAACAAAACCATCAAGCCCGGTGACAGCGTCACTCTTTCGCTCAAAGCGGAGGGAACCGGTCTGACTTATCAATGGTACTTTAAGAAGCCCGGGCAGACATCGTTCAGCAAGTGGAACACACGCACGCACGCCAAAGAAACCGTCAAGCCAAACGCAACATGGAATGGCATACAGTTATATTGCATCGTGAAGGACAGCAGCGGCAAGACGGTTCAGTCCGATACAATAACGGTCAAAATCGCGCAGAATTTGAAAATCACCGTGCAGCCCACAAGCAAAATTTACAAGCCCGGCGACAGCGTGACGCTTTCGCTTAAAGCGGAAGGAACCGGTCTTACCTATCAATGGTACTGCAAAAAGGCGGGACAGAAGTCATTCAACAAGTGGAACGGACACACAAAGGCATCCGAGACATTCAATCCGGATAAGAATTGGAATGGTGCGGAGTTCTATTGCAAAGTAAAGGATTCAGCAGGTAAAACCGTAAAGTCATCTATAGTAAATCTGACGGTCAAAAAGACTGAGTTTAAGATTAGTCAGCAGCCAAAGAGCCAGACTGTTTCCAAGGGAAGTTCGTATACATTGTCAGTCAAGGCAAGCGGAAACGATTTGAGCTATCAATGGTACTATAAGAAAAAAGGCGCGAAGTCATGGACGAAATGGACAAATCGGACCAAATCATCGGTGACGTTTAAACCCGATGAAAAATGGGATGGCGCACAGTTCTATTGCAAAGTAAAGGATTCATCCGGTAAAACCCTTAATTCAAGTGTAGCGAAGCTCACTGTTAAAAATCCGGACTAAAGGATTGTAGCCACACTGTGGTGGCGGGACAAGTGCCTGCTGCCACAGTAGTATGAGAAACGGGCAGATCATATAAATGCAATTATCAAAGACAAATTGTGTGCGACCAAATAAAGCGGGACAATAATCAATAATCAAGCCCTTTGACAGATACCTAAGATCAAGGACAAGATTTATCCGGAAAGCCCTGAATAGAGCTTTCCGGATTTTTTGGGTTTACGATTGTTCTGTTTTGTATTAACAAACTGCGGTATAATGTAAATACCCGACTCCAATCCCACCAGTGCAGCAGTCTACAACCAGCAGTGTTTTTGAAAAAATACAAAAAAAATAAAATAATACTGAAAACTTTAAAAAAACTGTCATTTGTGCTGGACAATTACGGGAAATATCTGATATAATAACATTAAGTAACTGACACCACAGGAGGTGACACAAATGAATAATAAGCTGATTATGGAAATGCCTGAGTTGCTGGGAAAAGACTATGCCAGCAAAAGCTCCCCGTAGAGTATGCAGAAGCACACTCTCAGGGGACTTGTGAAATAAAAAGATTCTTGGATTATTATTTGTGACTCCATCAAAAAGCAGGTCGTATTAATCTTCATAGATGAGTCTGGAGGAAGTAATTATGAATAAATTGTTGGCAAAGAATCACAAAAGGCTGATTTTTCTTCTGTCAGTCATTCTCGCTGCGTTTATTGTCATGCCTCCTGTTGTTTTTGCAGCGGAAATTGAGGAGCAACAGGATGTTGTCAGCCCGGAGACAAATGTGTCCGTCCAGGACGACACCGCACTTTCCGTAAATGATGTCAATGAGGAAACGGAAATAGAAACATTTTCAGAAAAAACAGAAAAAACGGAGGAATCCCCCGTTTTTCAGGATGAAGCTCCAGCGTCGTTCAGTGTAACGGTGGAAAATGAAAAATCTCCCTCCGGCGAATTGATACTGTGTTCGTCTTATTCCATAGGCGGTACTATCATTTCAGAAAGCGTGATAGCAAAAGTCTATGGCGGCATTTACACCGCCGACGGCGAATCCGTCGTTTATCGCGAGGTGACTCCGAATGCCAATGAATGCAGTATCTCACAGAATTTTGACGCCGCGATGACATTCGGCAGCCTCAAAATCGGCAACTATGTCTTTAAGCTGGAAGCCGAAGACAGCGAGGGCAACAAGGCTGTGGCAGTCAATTCTGCGTTTTCCGTGGTTGATGGAGTCATTCCCTCCGAAATTACCGTGACTGATGAAAGTCTTCCGGCTGACCAGTTCCCGCAGGGCAGCGGATTCAGTATCAGAGGCATGATTACCTCCACCTACCGACTCGCCAGTGTCAGGGGGGCGTATACTATCCTGACGGCACTCCCACCTCCGTGATTTATGAGGATACGCCCAATACGGCGATGTATAATCTTAACGCCACATTTGACCTGCATCTTGGCTTCCGCGGCTTATCTCTCGGCAATTATATCTACAGAATAGAAGCGACCGATGTAAGGAATTTTTCCCAGACAGTCATTGAAAAATCTTTTTCAATAGTCGAAAAAGAAACTGCCGCTTCAGACATTCACATTTACGGAGCGACTTATCCCACAGGCACGCTCCGTCAGGGCAAGGGTTTCAGCTTTAAAGGCGCGATATTCTCGACCCACAAACTTGTGCAGGTATGGGGAGGCATATACAAAGCGGAAGGCTCCGCCGGCGAGTACAACAATGAATTTGTCTTCTCAGAAAATCCCCAAAAAACTTCATACAACATCGCCAATATTGACAGTCAAATCGTTTTCGGTAATCTGCCGGAGGGTGAATATGTTTTCAAAGTGGCGGCAAAGGATGAATCGGATTACCAGGTTGAGCTGATTAATTCGACTTTCAGAATCAGAAGCATTGAAGACGCCGAGGATTCACCGGAAATTGCCATGAAGGGCGTAGACGTTTCCGCCTATCAGGGAGAGATAGACTGGAATGCGGCTTATGCAGACGGTGTGGATTTCGCCATTCTCCGCGCGGGCGTCACCAACAATGGCGATGCCAACTTCAGGCAGGATAAAACATTTGAACAAAACTACATCAATGCAAGTAAAGCGGGCATAAAGCTGGGAGCTTATCTTTACACAAGCGCCATCAATAAATCGGAAATGAAAGCGGATATCGACGCGCTGCTTGCCACAATCGAGGGCAAACACTTCGATATGCCGATCTATATCGACGTGGAAGCAAACAGACAGACAAATCTCAGCAAGGCTGTTCTGACCGAACTTGTCAAATACGGCTGCGAACTTCTTTCGGAAGCCGGCTGCAAAGCAGGCGTATATGCCTCCATCAACTGGTTCAAGAACAACATTGACACCAATCAGCTGAGTAATACCGATTGCGAAATATGGCTTGCATTCTGGCCGGACAATCCCGACGAATGCAACTTGTCTGATTTCTGCGTCACATGGCAGTACACTGACAGCGGTAAGGTGGAAGGCATGACCGGAAACATAGACAAGGATTACCGCTACGCAGCACTTTCTTCCGAAAAATACCCGATAATCATCGAACAGGCGACCGGCGGCAGTCTGTTATCTGACAAAGACTCGGCGAAATTCGGTGAACGGGTCACACTGACTGTCACTCCCGAAGCAGGATATGATCTGCTCAGCGTAAAATACGGCAATTACGAAGCGTCACTGTTGGAGGACGGCAACTATGCTTTTTCCATGCCGAAGAACGATGTGACGGTAACCGCTGTATTTCAGGCTTATACGCGCACGGAGGAAAAAGCTGCCACCTGCGAGGAGGACGGCAATATTGAATATTATACTGATTTAGCCGGTAAGCATTATATACTCAAGGACGGCACATATACTCCTGTAGACAATGATGCAACTGTCATCAAGGCAACCGGACACGACTGGGATTATAAAAACGCCATAATCGACGCGGAAAACGGCTTTATCACATATTCCTGCAAACGCCACAGCGAACACACATCAAGAGAAGCGCTTGAAGCTGTGGAATTCACTTCTGACAGCAGATTCATCTGGATAACAGGCAGCAAAAACGGAATGACAGTGATTGTAAAGAATCCCGACCGGCATCAGGACCTGCATACTTTCAGGAGCTTTATGGCAGTATATGTAGACGGGGTTAAGGTCAATGAAAACGATTACTCGGCAGAGGAAGGCAGCGTGCGCATTACACTATCTCCCGCATATCTCAGAACGCTCACCGAAGGCAGGCACACAATTAAGGTCGAACTGACTTATGACTCTGTAGAACATGAATTCAGCGTAAAAGCAGGCAGTGCTTCCCCGGCAACAGGCGAAAGCGATTTGCCGGACATTATCAGTACAGTCATGATGCTCCTTGCCGCTTACGGCGTGATCTATGCATTTTCGCGAAGGAAAATGATTGCAGAATAAATTCACGTTGAAGCCTGGACTTTTTGCAGAACAGTTGACAGTTTATCAATATCCTTATTGTTCATTGGCATTACTTCCCAAAACGCTTGGAATAGATTGTAGGTTTCTTGCTCTCTCATAGCAGAGAAAGCAAGAAACCTTTTTTCAATATGTCAGAGCCTGTTCAGATTCTCCGCGTGCGCCCGGCATGGGCAACGACTTGGCGGTGAAAGTCTGCTACAGACTTGGCAGTAGGAACTGTTAGCCGAAGGCAAGGGTGTCCGCCGCGAGGCGGAATCTGAAGGAAGCCGGATTCCAATTAAAAGGAGTCTTACGAAAGGCTTGAGCCGTGTGAGGGGAAACTCTCACGCACGGTTCTTAGGGGAGGGACTG
>ONWI01000186.1 GCA_900321515.1 uncultured Eubacteriales bacterium
CACACCCAGGCGCATGCCCTGCCATACGGACAAGCCCTTCGGCGGCATAACCTTTCCCGCCGACCTCCCGACGGCAATGGCTGCCTCGGTCGGTGGTACTCTTTTGAATGCCGCACCTCTATCAGAAATTCTGTTCATTTTATTGTCTTTAGATTTATTATAGCGCATAATCGCCAAATGTCAAGGGCTTTGCGGCAAATCGCCGATTTTGCCTGTTTTTTCTTGTTTTTACATATAATATGCCGCCGGTTTTTGTTCTGTGCGCGTTACTTTTAACAAAAAAGGATTGACCTGTTTATGAAAACATCTGATTTTTATTACGAACTGCCCCAGGAGCTTATTGCCCAGCACCCCGTCGAACCAAGGGACTCCTCTCGCCTTATGGTGATGGACAGGGCGACCGGCGCTCTGGAACACAGGATATTCCGGGATATTATCGACTATCTGAATCCCGGCGACTGTCTTATCGTGAATGATTCAAGGGTACTGCCCGCCAGAATATTCGGCGTAAAGGAGGGCGGCGATTCGGTCAACGAATTTCTCCTCCTGATACAGAAAAAACAGAAGGTGTGGGAATGCCTCACAAAGCCCGGCAAGAGAGCAAAAGTCGGCAGTCGCTTCGTCTTTGGCGAGGGATTGATGACCGGCGAAGTTACAGAGGTATGCGAGGACGGCAACAGAATCGTGAGTTTTGAGTGCGGGGACGAATTTTTCTCGGTGCTCGACCGCATAGGACAGATGCCTCTGCCGCCTTACATTACGGAAAAACTGGAGGATAAGGAGCGCTATCAGACTGTTTATTCACGCGAACTCGGTTCGGCGGCGGCTCCGACTGCCGGGCTTCACTTTACCAACGAACTGCTTGACAGAATTCGCGCCAAGGGCGTGAATATCGGATATGTCACCCTTCATGTGGGACTCGGTACCTTCCGCCCGGTCAAAGTGGACGATGTGACCAACCATGTGATGCATTCTGAGCATTACTGCCTGCCGAAGGAAACCGCCGACCTGATCAACAAAACCCACGCAAACGGCGGAAGGGTCATTTCTGTCGGCACCACAAGCTGCCGCACACTGGAATCATGTCCTGTGGTGGACGGCAATATTCAGCCTGCAGACGGCTGGACGCAGATTTTCATTTATCCCGGTTACAGCTTCAAGGTGATAGACGGACTGATAACCAACTTCCACCTTCCGGAAAGCACGCTGATCATGCTGGTTTCGGCATTCGCGGGCTTTGATAACGTTATGGATGCCTACAAGACTGCCGTTGATGAAAGGTACAGATTTTTCTCCTTTGGCGATGCGATGGCGATTTTATAAGCGGAATCTGCGTATGGTGTTCGAATGACGATTGACGAAACCGGAAGAATATTATATAATATGCTTGTTATTCAAAGGAAAGGCTTGCAATCAAACTATGTATCAACTCATCAAACAGGAAGGACATGCCCGGCTAGGGGATTTTGAGACGGTTCACGGCACGGTGCATATGCCCGCTTTTATGAACGTCGCCACCACGGGAGCAATTCGCGGAGCGGTGTCGGCCTATGACCTGAAAGAGCTTCACTGTCAGGTGCAGCTTTGTAACACCTATCATCTTCACCTGCGCCCCGGCGACGAAAATGTCCACACGCTCGGCGGACTGCATAAATTCACCGGCTGGGACGGACCGATTCTCACCGACAGCGGCGGATTTCAAGTTTTTTCGCTGTCTCAGCTTCGCAAGATTACCGAGGAAGGCGTCCATTTCCGTTCCCACATCGACGGACACAGAATCTTCATGGGTCCGGAGGAGAGCATGAGAATCCAGTCTCATCTTGCCTCAACAATAGCCATGGCTTTCGATGAGTGCGTTGAGAATCCCTCGCCATATGAGTATGTCAAAAAAAGCTCCGAACGCACTATCCGCTGGTTAAAGCGGTGCAAGGCTGAGATCGACCGGCTGAATTCGCTTGAGACAACCATCAACAGGAATCAGATGCTCTTCGGCATAAATCAGGGCGGTACATACAAGGATATCCGCATTGACAACATGAAGGAGATAGCCGGGCTTGATCTGAACGGCTACGCCATAGGCGGTCTTGCCGTGGGAGAACCGGCCGAAGTCATGTACGAGATAATCGAGACGGTGGAACCTTTTATGCCCGCGGACAAGCCGCGTTATCTGATGGGAGTAGGCACGCCTGTGAATATTCTCGAAGCGGTGTATCGCGGAGTGGATCTTTTCGACTGCGTAATGCCCAGTCGCAACGCGCGGCACGGTCATATATTCACATCTCAGGGCGTTATCAACATGAACAACGCGAAATATAAGCTCGATGAACGTCCTCTTGATGAGAACTGCGACTGTCCGACCTGCCGAAGACATACCAGAGCGTACATTCACCACCTGATCAAGAGCGGTGAGATGCTCGCCATGAGACTGACTGTAATGCATAATCTGCATTTTTACAATACGCTCATGGAGAAGATACGCCGTGCGCTTGCCGAAGGCAGCTATGAGGAATTCTACCGTGAACAGAAGGAAATATTGGGCAGACGACTGTAGTTGAAAAAAATCGTTTACGAAATATTTACATTCGCGGCATTATTCTTCAAAAATAGACTTGCACTTTTGATGATTTGCTGATATAATGGATTATAATTTTTATATTGGAGGCAAAAAACATGACACTTATAGGATTCAGCGCAGGCGGAGCCGGCAACAGCGGCAGCATGATCACAATGATCCTGCTCTACGGACTTATTATCGCGGTATTTTACTTTATTCTCATCAGACCTCAGTCCAAGCAGAAGAAAAAGGAAGAGGAAATGAGAAATACCATTGAAGCGGGCGATACAATCGTGACCATTGGCGGCATTGTCGGCAAGGTTGTCAGCGTCAAGGACGACGATATCGTCATTGAGACCGGCGCAGACCGCAACAAGCTCAAGATCAAGAAGTGGGCTATCGGCAGCAATGAGACAAAGCGCAGCGCTCCCAAGACAGAGGAAAAGAAGGACGGCGAGAAGAAGGGCTTCTTCTCTTTCCTCAAGAAGTAATTTTTCAAAAAAATGCATAATCTCCCGGAAATCCGAGTATCTATTTATCAGTCAATCATCGGAGTTTCGGGAGGTTTTATTTATGACTCGTGCAAAACCGGGAAAAGGCAGATATACACGCTGCGGAAGCTGCGGGAATCCCGCGATGGAGATAGGCAAGCCGTTTATTATAGGACTGGTTGCGGCTCTCATTGTGTCTATGATTTTTGTCATGCTGTTCGCGCTTGTTTTCGTAGTGATGAAATCAATCGTGTCGTCGGCAGTCATACCGCTGTCGGTGATCTCGCTCATGCTGGGCTGCTTTGTCGGGGGATGGATATGCGGTTCTGTTTCGCGGCAGAGAGGGCTGTTTTACGGGCTGGCTATAGGACTTTCGGTCTTTTTAGGCGCGTGGATCATCGGCATAGCCATGGGCGAGGACACGTTCAGTATAGCGATCGCGGTCAAGCTGGTTCTTTTGCTGCTCACAGGCGGCTGCGGAGGCTGGCTGGGTTCAAACAACGCAAAGCCGGGCAGAAGCAGAAGATGAGTGCAACAAATTTTTCACTAAAAAATATGTAATGTGTAAAATCTTGAATTTATAGGTTGAAATATAAAAAAATATTTGATATAATATCTTTATTCGTTAAACGATTGGAGGTAACAGGCATGAAGAAGCATATCAAGACTCTCAACAAAGCCAATCTCAAGGAAAGTGCTGTCAAGGGCGGCTGCGGTGAGTGCCAGGCTTCCTGCCAGTCGGCTTGCAAGACTTCCTGCACCGTGGCAAATCAGAAGTGTGAGAAGTAATTATTTTTTGTGGCACATTTAATTCGAGTTTGTGTGCTTGCGTTTGACAGGGCTGCCGGATTTTTTATCCGGCGGCTTTGTACTCTTTATACAATTCTTTGACGCCGTTGGAAAGATTGGCATGAAACGGCAGATGAATTTTATTTTGCCATATGGAAGGATATAAATTGGAATGATACATAAATACAGCCTTAACGGTTACAACATAATCCTGGATGTTTACAGCGGCGCTGTGCATGTGGTTGACGACTTGACCTACAGGCTTGTTGATTTTACGGATGAGAATATGACGGAGCAGGCTCCGGCTGAGGCGTATTGTGCGCTGAGCGAATACAGCCGTGAAGATATAGATTCGGCTTACGCTGAGCTTTACGAAGCGTTCGGCATGGGACAGCTCCACGCTCCGGACGATTACGAAAAATTTGCCGATATGATGGTAAACGCTTCGGTCAAGTCAATGTGCCTGAATATCAGTCACGACTGCAATCTTGCCTGTGAATACTGCTTTGCAAGCAAGGGAGGGTTTGGCGGCGAACGCTGTCTCATGAGCGAAGAGATCGCGCGCAGGGCAATTGATTTTCTTATTGAAAGATCTGTAGGCAGACGCAATCTTGAGGTTGATTTCTTTGGCGGCGAGCCCCTGATGAATTTTGATGTGGTAAAAAAGACTGTCGAATACGCCCGCGGCAAGGAGGCGGACTTCGGCAAGAACTTCCGCTTTACCATTACAACCAACGGATTGCTGCTCGACGATGACAAGATTGATTTTATCAACCGCGAGATGCATAACTGCGTGCTTTCGATAGACGGACGCAAGGAGGTCAATGACCGTCTCCGCATCGACTGGGGCGGAAAGGGCTGCCACGACAGAATATTGCCCAAATTCAAAAAGCTGGTGGCTCAGCGCGGAGACAAGGATTATTATGCCCGTGCCACCTACACCCGCTACAATCTGGACTTCACAAATGATATCATGTATCTTTACGGGCAGGGATTTGATCAATTGTCGGAAGAGCCTGTGGTATCCGACCCCAAGCTGGATTTTTCCATACAGGAATCCGACCTGCCGAGGATATTTGAGGAATACGAGACGCTTGCCGGCAAGCTCATAGAAATGAAGAAGGCGGGGGAGAAAATCAATTTCTTCCACTTCATGATTGATCTTGATCAGGGACCCTGCGCTATCCGTCGTCTGAGAGGATGCAGCTGCGGCAATGAATACGTTGCAATTACACCGCAGGGGGATATTTTCCCCTGTCATCAGTTCGTGGGTCACGACGAATGGAAGATGGGTAATTTGAATGACGGCACGTTCAACACCGACATAAAGAAGAAATTTGCCCGCACGACAATTTACAATAAGCGCAAGTGCCGCGACTGCTGGGCAAGATTCTATTGCAGCGGCGGTTGCAATGCCATCAACCATGAGAAGAACGGCAGTATTCTGGAACCATACAGCCTTTACTGTGAAATGGAAAAGAAGCGTCTGGAATGCGCGATAATGATTCAGGCGGCTCTTGCCGACTGATCGGCTTTTGATGATATCGTAAATTTATGAACGAGCTAAAGATAGTGCGTTCCTCAGAGAAATATGCTGTGTCTTACTGTGAGACGTTCGACGAGGTCGCAAAAGAGGGAAAATTTCTGTCGATATCCGGCGGATATCCGCTGGAGGATATTGTAAGATTCATCAGAATATGCAGGCAGTGCGGTTACCCTCAATTCCTTCTCATCGAGCCGGGCGGCAGGGCTGTCGGATGGTGCGATATAGTCCGCCGCAGCGAAGAACCTGATGACGTGGGATTTTTGGGTATCGGCATAGCAAAGCGTTACAGGAGCATGGGATGGGGTTCCCGGCTGATGGTTGAAACCATCAACGACGCGAAAAAACGCGGCTTCAACGAAATACGACTTGAAGTCCGTGCTTCTAATTTCAATGCGATATGCACATATACCCGGTTGGGATTTGTGAGAATTGCCTATAAATCCGACGGCGTAGTGACCGATGGGGTTGCTGAGGACATCTGGGTGATGAGTTTATTTTGCCGCGAGATAAGTCCTGAAGGCTTCGGACGCAAGGAATTCTTTCGCAGATTCCCTAAGACCGGATTCAAGTTTAAACCGGACAGATAAAAGGTAGTGGAGGATATGAAACCTACAGTGCTTGTGACCGGAGCTTCGCGGGGAATAGGTCTGGCGACGGCGCGGCTTTTTGCCGCAAACGGACATCCTACCGTGCTCAATTACAACTGTAGTCGCGAACCGGCATTTCAGGCGGCGAGTGAGATAAACGCTTCCGGCGGGATGGCAATTGCCGTGAAAGCCGATGTATCTGAACCAGAAGAGGTTGCTGCAATGTTTGAAGCTGCCAATGAGCAGTTTGGCGGAGTGGATATTCTGGTCAACAACGCGGCAATTGCCCGACAAAGCCTTTTTACCGACGTGGATTACGACGAATGGCGGAGGACTTTTTCCGTCAATGTGGACGGAATGTTCCTTTGCTGCAAGGCGGCGCTCCCGTATATGTTGCGCGGGCATAGAGGAAATATAATTAATATTTCGTCGATGTGGGGACAGGTCGGCGCTTCCTGCGAGGTGCTGTATTCTGCGACAAAAGCGGCTGTCATCGGACTCACCAAGGCGCTGGCGCAGGAGGTCGGCCCCAGTGGAATAAGGGTTAACTGTGTGGCTCCGGGAGTGATTGACACAGAGATGAATTCGCATCTCAGTCCGGACGATCTGAGGGCGTTGGCGGATAATACCCCGTTGATGCGTCTCGGCACACCCGAAGAAGTTGCCGGAGCCATTTATTTTCTCGCTTCGGACAATGCGTCATTCATAACGGGACAGGTAATATGCCCGAACGGAGGATACATTACATAAAGTATGAATGGAGGTACGCTGTTTGTATAAGAAGATAATAGTCATTGTTGCCGCGTCAATTTTTATGATTGGAATCGTATTTTGCGGGACGTCTTTTGCCTGTGAGGTTTCGGCGGCGTCATCCGGAAAAAACACAATCATGACCTCGGCAGCGGTTGAATCCGCAGGCAGAATGGAGCGTCTTTGCTGCGGTATTGTTTCCGGTTCGGATGGGATTTCTATGGAGCTGTCGGCGTTCCGCACTGATTTTGTACCGAGAGAGCCTGACTATGTTGAGCGATTCCGCAATTATGACGGCCCGAAGGCGGATTTTGTTCCGGTGCTGATGTATCATTTTTTCTATGATTCAAATATTGATAAGCCTACCAAGGGCAACAATTCACACTCAATTCAGGCGGTAAGGCGTCATCTGCAATGGCTTTGGGAAAACGGTTATGTGACTCTTACCATGGACGAGCTTTACGAATGGCTCAACGGGAACATTGAAGTTCCCGCCAAATGCGTACTGCTCACGTCGGATGACGGACAGGAAAATTTTTTTGATCTGCTTCAGCCGGAGCTACATAAATACGGGTTTGTGGCTACTTCGTTTGTCATTACATCATGGCGTAAGAATATTCCTTACAAGCTGACTCTGCCTAATATTGAGCTTCATTCGCACACGCACGATATGCACCGCGGCACGGTGGAAAGCGGAGGAGTCCCGACCAATCGCGGAATGATGCAGGGCGTATCGGTCAAATACGGTGTGGAGGATCTTACAAAATCCTCGGAAATACTCGGAGGTTCCAGATATTTCGCGTATCCGTACGGGACACACGGGGGCAACTCAAAGGAGATACTGAGAAAGGCAGGTTTCAGGCTTGCCTTTACGACCGCAAGTGGTTACGTCAAACGGGGCGACGATCCTCTTCTCTTACATCGCCTGCGGGTGAGCGGCTCTCTCTTGGAGAAGGGTTTCAGTTATCTTGTCAAATATGAAACCGTTTCAAAAAAATACAATCAATAACGGAAAGTCAGCTCCTGAAAAAATAAAAACGGCACAGATAAATTTCTTCTTTCAGAAAGGTTATCTATGCCGTTTTTGATTTATGTTACCTGAACAGTTTTTTTATCAAAGGAACCAGACGAACGTCGTACATGGTATAGAATCCCAGAAGTGCGCTGTCGTAGAGGGCAAAGCATATGTTGGCGGCTATCAGATATGCCGCGGCAAGCAGCCACACAGGTTTATCCGAGTCGAAAACCGGCACCGCAAAAATCAGCTTTGCCAGCAGCACCGAAAGCAGAGCGCCGATGTTGAATACCAGCGTCTTTAGGATAACTCTGGGAATTTTTTTTTCTATGCGATTCAGCGACGGCTGCATTATCGGATAATGCCCGAAAAGCAGCAAGTAGAAGAGCGCCATTTCCTTGTCGGGAATCAGAATCATTCCCAGCAGTGAAACAGCCGCGAACATGGTAAGTGCCGTGCCCTTGCCATACTCTCTTACCGGAACGATCATCACGCCTCCGGCAATCATCGGCGCGGCATAGGTCAGTATTCCCATAAATCCCGCTATGATCATGGCAACCACGCTCAGCGCGGTAAGTATGCCGCACAGGGCTATTTTAGAAGATGCTTTTCCGGAATTCATAACTTTTGTTGCCCTCTTTTCATTATTATAAAGGCAACACCTGCCGAATAACACGGGTGTTGCCTTTAGACAATTCTGTGTAAAATATTATGTCAGCAGCAGGTGATCAGATCGCCGCCAAAGCATTCGCAGCAGGAGTCGGCGCAGAGCAGTCCCATACAGGTGGAGCAGGGACCGCAGCCGCTGCCGCATGAGGAACCGCTGTTTTTGCCGCTGTAGTTATAACCGGCAGTTCTCCCCGTGCGCTGCTGTGATACCTGAGTGTAAGCCGCGCGATATTCCGCATTGTTTGGAGCCTGATTTACAGCGGTCTGAAAATAGGCATATGCCTGATCAATCCAGCCCCTGCGATAGAGCACACTGCCCTTGAGAAAGTACCATTCGGCGTTTCTGCGGGAATTCGGTACGCCGTCGAGCACCATCTCCGCATCGGTAATCCTGCCCGCGCTGAAAAGGTTGCGTACGTCGGCAAAATCCGTGTGCTGAGTGCCGTGGAAAGAGCCGTAGCTGTTGCCGGCTGCGGAATTAGATGTTGTGCCTGGATTTGATGTGCCGCCTACCGGAGTGCCGTTCTTGCGTGCGGTGACTATCGCGTCGTATGCCTCGTTGACCTGCGACATTTTTTCGGCTGCCAGTTCGGCAACGTCCGGGGAGCTGGCATAATTATCCGGGTGGTATTTCTTTGCTAAATTTCTGTAGGCTGTCTTTACCTCGTCGTCTGATGCGCTCGAGGATATACCCAATACTGCATACGGATCATTCATTTTCCTTCAACTCCTGTAATTATTTGATTCTTATCTGAATTTCTGTGCCTTTTTTCGGGCGGAAAAAGTGCGCTTCTTTGTGCTTCGGATACACCGAGATACATCACATTGTCTGCTATTGGCTTAAATTCGCCTAAATCAAGCAGCTCGTAATATTTGACGGCTTCGGCAACCGACATGTTCAGGCTGTCATTGCCGAATATTCTGGCTTTTTCGAAAAGATCGGTTCTGTTTGCCACATCTTCTGCGGTAAGTCCGAATTTAAGAGCCAGAGGATTAAAGGAGCCGTCCTTAATGTCATCGGAAAGGTCGTCCAGCGCGTCGATCATGTAGATCCATCGCCCCATGAAATATCCGAAGTGCTTTAATATTATTCTTTCACTTGTCTTTTCGGAGAGCCTTTCGGCAAACGCCGAGAGCACGTCGGCTGTGGGCTGGCATAGCTCGTCGATGATTATTTCGCCGCCTTCCAGGGCCTTGCTTTCGGCAGCGAACTGCCGGTTTATGTATTCGCTCACCATCGCGTCTTCTTCGGGATAGAGTTTTGCGGCTTTTTTGCGGATATGCGAGGCGTATGGCTGCAAGGTGCGCCAGAGCATTTTCCTGCCGGCTGAGGAATCGGCTATATTGTCCTTCAGCTTGTAGTAGAACATTATACCGGTGAGCGCCGCGGTGTACTGGAAGGCATTGGCATTGGTTGAGCAATTGCCGCATTTCTTCAGTGGATTGACCACACACCTGCCCTGTTTGAAGCAGGGTTTCTCGCCGCTTATTGCTATCATGAGCATTGTCATGAAAGTATAATCATAATTGAGCAGCATTCGCGCGGGGAAGCCCATCTGTTTGCCGAGATACCTGCAAAGCGTGCAATACACCGCACGATAGGTCTCGTATTCGCATATTCTTAATTGCGGCTTGTAGATGCGTATATATCCGAACACGATACTGCCCCTCAATTTACATTATATGAATTATTATGACACAGCTTTTGGGCTGCTTTATTACGAATATGTAAACATACTACTAATTATTTTGATAAATAATTGATGACTCATATAAAAAATCGAAAAATAAAAAAAATCACTTGACAAACGGCTTGATGTATGATAATATATTCATTGCTAACTGAGTTGTCTCGGTCAGCTGAATTTGCGGATATGGCGGAATTGGCAGACGCGCTAGATTCAGGTTCTAGTGAATGCAAGTTCATGCAGGTTCAAGTCCTGTTATCCGCAC
>ONWI01000189.1 GCA_900321515.1 uncultured Eubacteriales bacterium
ATTGGTGTATCGACAAATTTAAAGCTCACATTCTTCTCTTTGAAATCCGACGCCGCCCAGAGTGCCTGTGGCTCGTCAACTGCGGCACACTGCACATCGCCTGAGGCTAATTTCTGCAAAACCTGCTGCATGCTGCTGCACACTATGATTTTCTTTAGACTGCCTTCCATTACAGATGCTTTGTGAAGCTCCGCCTGCGCATCAGAACCACTCACAACAGCCAGCTTCTTTCCTTTTACATCGGCAAGACGGCTTATTTTGCTGTCCGAAGTGGTCATTATCATCTGGCGGTAATAAAGCCCGGTTCCGATCGTCCTGACAGATGATACAAGCTTTTTGGACGGAGGCGGACAATTCCAAAGGCAGTCAACACTGCCCTGCAAAAGACTGTCATAAGCGCTTGACAAATCAAGCCTGGAAAACGATACGCCTACCCCAATTGAATTTGCCGCATCGGAAGCGGGTTCGCCGGTTATTCCCTCAACACCCGCCGCATTTTTGCTTTCGATCACAAACGGCGCGTCATCGGTTTCGGAAGATGAGCAGTATCCCACCCGAAGACCTCCGTTTTCTTTAAGTCGGCTAACGATGCTGTCAGAATTGCAGGAAACGCATACCGAAACAGACATCACTGCGGCAATTATGCCTGCCACTGACCTTTTGAAAATCTTCATATAACACGCTCCGTTCCGCGATCATTAATTGATCAGATAATGTAATTATTGGAATAGCTTTCGTTTTTCCTGTCGATAATATCCTGCAGGGTTATGCTGTCCAGATAATCGCTTATCGCTTTGTTGAGCCCCTCCCATATAAAGAGGGTCGGACACTCGTCAGCCCTTTCACAGCTGTTCGGATGCTGCACAAGGCAAGCTACCGGAGCCAGACTGCCTTCTGTCAGACGAAGTATCATGCCCACTGTGTAATTCTCGGGGAGCTGGGTAAGCCTGTATCCTCCCTGAAATCCTCTGTTGGTCTGGAGCAGATCAGGAGTATTCAGCATCGGGATTATCTGCTCAAGATATTTTTTTGAAATGCCCTGACGCTCCGCTATGTCCTTAAGAGCTACAAACCCCTCTCCGCGGTGCTCTGCGAGATCCAGCATGAGTCTAAGAGCGTATCTGCCCTTGGTGGATATTTTCATTGTATTTCAATCCCCCACTCGAAATCATTATATCTACATAATATCACATTATTGCCAGCTTTTCAAGTGCCGGTTTATATACATTTCAAAAAAACGCACCGTGTCAGGCTGAATTGCTCGCCAGACACGGTGCGCGATAAATCATATGTCTATAAAGAGACCCTTTGCTTTGAATTTTCTTTCCTTACGGTAAATCTTCTTGAGTCTCAGCTTTATCTTGCCAACTACGATATAGAGCAGAACCAGTGACGCAAACAACACGCACAGCCAGATAAGATCCAATGTGCTGTCGCCCCTCAGCTGGCTGTATATCTCATCAGCAAGCTTGGTACCGCTGGATGTTTTCAGAGAATATGTAAGATTGTTCATCTTCTCAAAAATCGCCAGCAGATTTGCTATAACTCCCAGACAAAGTCCTACGAAAACCACGCTGAGCACGGCGCTGATGGTCTTTGCCTGCTCGGAATCGCGTATGTCGTAGGCCAGCTTGGTGAGTGGACGCATTTCTGATTCCGGTGGACGAAGCATGGCAAATTCAGCACGGCTGTCCATTACCGGGGGCAACTCTTCATCAGGCATCGCACCTGGCGTCACCTCACCCGACAATTTCTGGCCGCAGCTTCCACAGAAAAGATCGCTGTCGGAATTTTGTGCGCCGCAATGTGAACAATACATTTCTCATTACCTCACTTTCACAAATTAATACTTGCTTCCGATAAAAGCAATGAAATCAGTCCTTACTGGAGAGCTTTCTGCCAATGCGCTTAAAGAGAATCACAAGACCGGCAATGGCAATAAGCACAAGCACAGCCGCGATGACTATTGCTCCGATATTTCCTATAAGCTCAATGGGATCGGTTCCTGTGTTGATTTCAGGTCTGAGAACCTTCTCTTCGCCCTCGGATGTGAACCACGACCATATGCTGCTGAATGTGCCGCCAATGTAAAAATACACCAGGCCGCCGACAGACAGGATGAGCAAAACAGTCGGAAGTATCAGCTTGTCGGGCTTTGCCTTTTTTCTTTGAGGTGCGGAAGGAGCCGCAGTCTCAGGCGCGGTGGTCGCTACCGATTGGGTCTTTTTTTCTTCAACCGCCACAATGACCTCCACTGATTTGCCGCAATTCGGGCAAACTGACGCTCCGGCAGGTATTTCTGTACCGCATGCCTTGCAGAACATAATTCATTCTTCCTTTCACTGAAAGATTATTGTATATTTTGGCACGAATTACAACTTATGGAAACAACGTCTCCACGGTGCCGCTGATTGCTTTATTCAGAAATAATCTTGTGATCGACGCAGTATATCCTTATATTTTTGAGGTCTGTATCTGACTTTGCGGATATAAGCATATCGTACAGTGTGTCAGCGTATTTGCGGTATCTGTCCGCCTTGCCGACATAAAGATAGTTGAGCAGTCCGCTGTTATTGGAATACCACTCGTATCGTTTTGCCTCATATTCCGTGTACCACACATAATAGCAGCAGTCACTGAAGAGCTTTTCCTCTTCGGTGTATTCCTCGCCGAGTATCTCGTTGAATTTGTTTGTGTATTCCTCCAAGAAGCTGTAATCCTCAGCCTTGCCTGACTTTGAGAGCAGATCGTCAATTACCTCGTCAAAGTTTGGATTACGCACATCATCCACCAAAGCCAGCATCATTTTCTGCTTGTCGGTATCTACCTCTTCAATCTGAGTTTTGGTGTCGAAGTTGCTGACAACCCACGCGGATGTCCAGACTCCGATAATTATAACGGCAACGGCTACAAAGAAGCCCAACGCGCCTTTTGCAAAGCCCTTGACGCCTCTTGAAGGGTCCTTTTTCGGGGCTGGTCCGATAACGATTGTCGGCGCTGTAGGACGTGTATCGACCAAAGCCTCCGTCTCACTGCCGGCACTCTTATATCCGCCGCCAGCACCGGTATTCCGGGGGTGGCTGTGCGTACCGCCAGTAGTATTGCCGCCCTGCTGACCGCCAGACGACGCTGCCGATTCACCGAATCCTGTCGGAGCGCCGCATCCGGTGCAGAATTTAAGCCCTTCACGCAGTTCCTTGCCGCATTTAGAACAAAAAGCCATGCAGATTCCTCCGTATTAAATGACAGCACATTAACTGCCGCCGAGATTATAAATTATTAATTATTCCTATAATATTATGACACAAACAATCAAAAAGGTCAACCATTTAATTAAATTATTATGCAGATTAGCTGTCGCTGTCGGAATAAGTTATCTCAACGTTGCGGTTTTCCTTACTTGATCCGACGTTTGTTTCTTCAGAACCGCGAATAACGCCTATCACCTTTTTTATTCTGTCTCCGTTACGGCTGAAAAGCGTCATCCCAGAACGGTCCATAACGCCCTGATTGTCAGCGTCATCACCGTAATATTCATTCCTGTCGGGTGAAACGGGCGCGGGACTGTATCCTTCGTCATCATCATCCGGGAAAATCATGGGCGGCTCGGCATCTTCATCTCCCGTATCGGGGAAGATCATCGG
>ONWI01000101.1 GCA_900321515.1 uncultured Eubacteriales bacterium
AACTACTACCCTCCGAATTATTGGCGGTTTTCAGGAACCGGACAGCGGAGATGTTTTTTTTGGTTCGGAGCGAATCAACGATCTGCCGCCTCACAAGCGCAAGCTGAACACTGTATTTCAGCGATACGCGCTGTTTCCTCATCTGAATGTGTATGAGAACATTGCCTTCGGAATGAGGATACAGAAAAAGAGTGAGGCAGAGATCAAGGCTAAGGTCAATGAAATGCTCAAACTGGTTTCACTTGATGGCTTTGAGAAACGCAGAACTTCCACGCTGTCGGGCGGTCAGCAGCAGCGCGTGGCGATTGCCCGAGCGCTTGCCAACGACCCGCGCGTGCTTCTGCTGGACGAGCCTCTCGGCGCGCTTGACCTGAAGCTGCGCAAGGAGATGCAGGTGGAACTCAAGCGTATTCAGAGCCGGCTGGGTATTACGTTTATTTACGTTACCCACGATCAGGAAGAAGCTCTGTCGATGTCGGATACAATAGTGGTCATGAATCACGGCGTTATCCAGCAGATAGGTTCTCCGACCGACATTTACAATGAGCCGGAAAACGGATTTGTTGCTGATTTTATCGGAGAAAGCAATATTGTCGACGGCATCATGCACGCCGACTGCGACGTTGAATTCTGCGGGGCGAGATTTGAGTGCGTTGACACCGGTTTTGCCAAGGATGAGGAAGTGGACGTGGTTGTGCGTCCGGAGGACATAATCGTTGTGCCAAAGGAAGAGAGTGATCTCAGGGGAACAGTCACGTCAGTGACCTTCAAGGGCGTTCATTACGAGATGTATGTGGATGTTCCCGGCGAGGAGGAAGAATGGATTATCCAGTCCACTGTCGCTCAGGAGGAAGGCAAAGAAATTGGCATGACCGTTATCCCGGAGAATATTCACATAATGAAGAAATACACCGGCGATTACGCGAGCGACATAGAGTTTGAATGACGGAGGGCTGATAATGAAGAAGGATTCATTGACTGCCTCGCCGTTTATGCTGTGGGTAGTCATTTTTACGGTGGTTCCTCTGGCGATGGTTTGCTGGTACGCCTTCACCGATTCCACGGGAGCGTTTACCTTCAGCAACATCGAGACGATAGCGACATATTGGGGTTACCTGAAGGATTCCCTCGTGATGGGCGCGGTTGCCACGCTTTTCTGCCTGCTGCTGGGATATCCTGTGGCTTACGTCATGTCACGCGCGAGCTGGGTGGCTCAGCAGACGCTTATGATGCTGCTCATGCTGCCCCAGTGGATGAATTTCCTGCTCAGAACATACGCGTGGATGACAATTCTCGAAAACAACGGGCTTATTAATACCATGCTCGGCAAGATCGGAATCGGTCCTTTTCAGATGATCAATACAAAGGGCGCGATCATTCTCGGCATGGTCTACAACTTCCTTCCCTACATGATTCTGCCGATATATTCCGTGATGGAAAAAATTAACGGCAGTCTGTTTGAAGCGGCGAACGACCTCGGCGCCAACCGCGCAGAGACATTCCGCAGGGTGGTGCTTCCGCTGAGCCTGCCGGGAGTCATAACCGGAATTACCATGGTGTTTGTCCCGTCGGTCAGCACCTTCGTCATTTCCCAGATGCTGGGCGGGGGAAGAAATCCGCTTATTGGCGACGTCATCGAAAGACTGTTTGTCGGTGCCGCACCGAATTACAACGTTGGCGCGGCGCTCTCTCTGGTGCTTATGATTCTTATTCTGATAAGCATGGCTGTTATGAAGAAATTTGACGACGGCGAGGAAACAGGGGGGCTGATGATGTGAAAACTTTATCGAGAATTTACACCGGACTTATTTTTGTGTTTCTTTACGCACCCATTGTTGTTCTGATAATCTTCTCCTTTAACCAGAGCAAGAGCCGTTCGGTCTGGAAGGGTTTTTCGCTCAGATGGTACGAGAATCTCTTCAGGGACAACATGATTCTTGAAGCTCTCTGGACTTCTATCGAGGTGGCTGTGATAGCCGCGATTGTTTCGACCATAATCGGAACGGCTGCCGCCGTCGGGCTTAAAAAGATGAACAAGGGTCTGCGTTCGGTGATGCTTACGCTCAACAATATCCCTATGGTCAACCCCGACATCGTGACCGGTATTTCGATGATGCTCTTATTTGTGGCAATATTCGGTGCAACGGGTCTGCTTCGTCCCGGCTTCGGCACGCTGGTTATTGCGCACATCACGTTCTGCATACCTTATGTGATACTGTCCGTGCTTCCAAAGCTGAATCAGATGAATCCCAGCATTTACGAGGCGGCTCAGGATCTCGGATGCCCTCCGCTGAAAGCTTTTGTAAAGGTGGTTATTCCCGAAATCATGCCCGGCATTATCACCGGAATGATGATGGCATTTACCCTGTCGCTCGACGACTTCGTAATCAGCTATTTTACAAGCGGCTCCACGGCTCAGACTCTGCCGATGGTGATCTATTCCATGACCAAGCGCAGAATCAGTCCGAAGATCAACGCGCTCTCCGCGCTGATGTTTGTCATCGTGCTGGCGCTTCTCGTCGTGATTAACATAAGACAAATAAGAGAAGCGACCCGCAAACGAAATGAGAAATTTGCAGGATAATATACAACAACTTCATATTTCAGACTTTAAACAGAATAGAAAGGATTTTGATAAATGAAAAAGATAATTGCTTTTGTGCTCTCCGTGGCACTGATGGTTTCGGCGGTTTCGGTTCTCTCGGGCTGCTCGGATGAAAAAGCCGTTCCCAAGACCGGCGAGGTACTTTATGTCTACAACTGGGGCGAATACATCTCCAACGGCGACGACGGTTCGCTCGATACCAACGCGCAATTCGAGAAGGAAACCGGCATCGAGGTCAAATATCTCAACTTCTCCAGTAATGAGGAAATGTACGCCAAGATGAAGAGCGGCGGAATGACGGTTGACGTCATTATTCCCTCCGACTATATGATCGCGCAGTTGATTCGTGAGAATATGCTGGAAAAGCTGGATTATGACAATATCCCCAACTATGAGAATATAGACGAGAAATTCCGCAAACCGGCATTTGACCCGACAGGAGAGTATTCTGTCGCCTACACATGGGGATGTACTGCGATTTTCTACGATTCGAGATATGTCGATGAAGCCGATATCGACGAAAATACATGGGACCTGCTCTGGAACGAAAAATACAGCGGCAAGATTCTCATGTTCAACAATCAGCGCGACGCTTTCGGCATTGCGGAGGCAAAGCTGGGCTATTCTCTCAACAGCGAGAATCAGGAAGAGCTTGATGCCTGCTACGAGGAGCTTGTCAAGCAGTGTCCGCTGGTGCAGGGATACTACGGCGACCAGATCTTTGACAAGATGGAGAGCGGCGAGGCGATCATCGCTCCCTATTACAACGGCGATCTGAAAATGCTTCAGGACGGCAATGAAAATATCAAGGGCTACATTCCCAAGGGAGCCAATACATTCATCGACTCGATGTGCATTCCCACCTGCTGCCAGAACAAGAGTGCTGCGGAGAAATATATCAACTTCATGTGCCGCGAGGACGTCGCCCTTGCCAATGCCGAGTATATAGGATACGCTTCTCCCATTTCCGCTGTCAAGGAAGAGCTTGACGAGGAAGTGACAGGCGAATTCTTCTATCCCTCAGATGAAAAGCTCAAAAATGAGTGCGAGGTTTTCAACCGCCTCTCCGACGAGACAAATACATATCTCTCAGCCAAGTGGGAGGATTTAATGAAGGAATTCACCGAGAAGACGAGATAGTTTGTCATAGTCACCAGGAGATAATCGACAGATAAAATATTAACCGCACAGCGCGGAACCGGATTGACCGGCTGCGTTGTGCGGTTTTTTATTGAGAAAACAGCTCCCGTAAAAAATGCCAAAGCCCTGAATTTCTGACATTTTCCACTTTTTACAATCGGCTATTGACAGGAAGGAGAATTATTCCTCGTTCATGCCCTGAACCTTTTCGTCCTCGGGAGAAGTGGTGATGGAATCGGGATTGATTACTATGTCGTCGTAATGCTGTGTGGAGCGGAGCACGACGGTGGTTCTGCCGGGAATTGTGAGCTTGCCGCCGGAGAGCGTTGCTTCGGGGTCTTTTTCCTCCTCCTGCGTCTCTTCCTGCGAGGAGGCGCCGAAGACAGGCGCGGAAGCGGATTCCTTTTCGTCCTCGGCGTTCTTTGCGACGATGTAGCCTCTCAGCTCGCTGAAGTCGGAATATCCGAGGCTGCCGACGTCGAAAGACGCTTCTTCAAGGTCGAGGTTGTGTATCACCATTACGGCAACTCCGTCATAAACGCATGTGTACGCGCATATCGAATCTTTGCCGAAGTCGCAGGCGGTGACAGTGCCGCGGGCTATCTGGGGATTCTGGTTTTTCAGCTTGAGCAGCAGACGGTAGTGATTGAGCAGGGAATTTTCATCCCGGAGCTGTTCGGCAACGCCGTCGATCTGAGTCTGATTGACAGCGGTGTCGGTCCCTGGCGGGTTGGCAATTGAAGTGCCGTCGTCGGTGGCGGACCACTTCATAGGCATACGGGCCGTCGGGTCCTTTTTGCTGCCGTCGGTTGACGTGCCCTTCAGTCCGATCTCCTCACCGTAATAGATGAATGTGTTGCCTGGCATCATCATGTAAAGGCTGGCGGCCATCTTGCGCTGACCTAATGTCATGAAGTAGCTGGAGCTGCGGTACATATCGTGATTGGAGACAAACGGAGCGTCAATGGCGTCGGAAGCCGAAACCAGTTTGAGCTGATTGTTCCAGTTCTGGACCTTTTTGGCGTACTCCCTGCCGTTCTGGCTCTTTACGGTTTTTGATATGTGTCCGCCGGTGTTTGCAAAAGCAAAGTCAAAGAAGCTGTCAAATCCGCTTTTATAGTATTCTCTGATAATCGGAGACGAGGTCCATGCCTCACCTACGGTGTAGAATCCGGGATTTTTGGTGCGGCAGTAATCAGCAATGCGTTTCATTATCTTTACGTTTTCGGATGTGTTGTTGTAATCAAAGTAGAGCACAGCGTCAAAACGGAAGCCGTCCACGCCTTTGCCTATCCAGAAATCGCAGATTTTTTCTATTTCCTTCCATACATGCTCGCTCTGGAAGTTAAGTTCGGGCATGTCGTCGCTGAAAGAACATTCGTAATAGTAATCCGTGCCGGGGATGGGGCGGAATTTTGCTCCTTTGAGTGAATAATATGTATAGTTATCCAGGTTGATGAGAGACGCGCCGAGTTCCGTCAGCTCTTCGGCGGTGTAATGGGTATAGTACTCGGTGTATTTCTCGTCGTATTTGAGTTCTTCTTTCTTATCGAGACTCCGGAGATTGTCGCAGAACATTTTGAACCATTCGTGCTGACTGGACGAGTGGTTGAGCACCATGTCGATTATCAGGGTGATTCCGTGTTCATGGCATTTCTGAACGAGATTATCAAAGTCATCCATCGTGCCGTAGGACTGGTCGATCGCCATATAATCGGTAATGTCGTATTTGTGATAGGATGGGGAGGGGCAAATGGGCATAAGCCATATGCCGTTGATGCCGAGGGAACTGCTGCCGTAGGCGCCGGAGGCGGGCTTGAGGTAATCGAGCTTCTGGGCGACGCCGTTGAGATCGCCTATGCCGTTTCCGTCGGAGTCCTTGAAGGAGCGGACGAATATCTCGTAGAAATTCTTGTATTTGTCGTCGAATTCCACGATGGTCTCGTCTGGAACGCATGGCTTCCTGACCGGAGCGACAGGCTCCTCAGTGCCGCAGGAGACAAGCACCGTAAGCATGGCGAGCGCAGTCAGCAGTGCGGAACGCAGTCTCATTTTGTGTTTCATGGTGAATCATCCTTTCATGTTGAATGAAGATGGTCAGAACATCAATTGCTCAAAAACAATCAACTTTACATCTGTAAAATGTTTGATATGCATTAATTATAAGGCATTTTTTTAGCTATGTCAATGAGTTTTGACGCCAATTTGTATTGGGATTTAAAAAAATTCAATAAAATTTTGAATTAATCAGGCAATAATCTATTGACAGTTGCGCTAATTTATGGTAATATGCAAATGGCATTTTTTAACTCTTCGGGAAGGTTGTGATTTTTTTGTCTCAGAAGGAAGCATGTTCATTCCAGCGCGGCTCGGGTATTCTTTTGTCCATCACCAGTCTGCCGTCCCCTTACGGCATAGGAACGCTCGGCAAGGCTGCATATGAATTTGTTGATTTTCTCAGGAAGGCGCAGCAGCGTTACTGGCAGGTTCTGCCAATTGGTCCGACCAGCTTCGGCGACTCGCCTTATCAGTCTTTTTCGGCTTTTGCCGGCAACCCTTATTTTATAGATCTTGACACTCTCGCAGAAGAAGGCCTTTTGCAGTACGACGAGATCAACTGCCATGATTGGGGTTATGACGCGACAAGAGTTGACTATTCTCGTATCTTTGAATCAAGATTCGCCGTGCTCCGCAAGGCTTTTGACCGCAGCAATTACAAGTCGTTGCCGGAGTTCAGGAAATTCTGCGAGGAAAACGCATTCTGGCTTGACGACTACAGCCTCTTTATGGCGCTCAAATTCTATTTTGACA
>ONWI01000191.1 GCA_900321515.1 uncultured Eubacteriales bacterium
GAAATCGCGGCGCGTTAATTATCCTAGCCTGTCATGAGAGAGAATTTTTGGAAAATGCTGCTGATGAGGTCATAAAGATTGAACATGGCAAATTTGTGGAAGATGAAATGAAAACGGAGAATGAATAAAGGGAATTTATTTTAACGATGTTTCCCTCTGTGGCTTCGACTGGTCACACGCTGTAAGTAATTGCCAGTACGACCGCTGCTGCCGCACAGCCGATGCGGAAAAACTGATGATTCTTCAACTCATGCCATTTGCGGCTGATGGTTTCCTCCCATTCCATTAACATCATGCAACCTATCCTTAGGACGCCGCCTGATTTTTCCAAATCATCCTCCGACTGACTACAGTCCACGTTTTCCGCGTTGACTTTAACGATTACAATCGACTTAGGAAGAGCATAAGCCGTATTACCTTTTTCATCTTCTCTCGCCTCAAAAAAAGCATCACCTGATCGCGTTCCAGATCGTAATCCTTGATAAAACCGTCAACGTCTGTCACATAGGAATCATTCACTGTCATGAAAAATTCCGTAGCTTTTCCCATTTCCATGTAATTTTCTCCGAGTTCGATGCGCGTATTCATCGGATACTCCACCGCCTTCGGATAGAAGCTCTCAAAAAAATGATTGTTGCGATAAACGCACACATGATCGACACCTTCCTCACCGCCATGGTGTGTGAAGGCGGAAGCTGTGTGGCGGATTTTGACCCCGAACAGAGCCATGACATGACGCTGGTATATCCCGTTATGGATAATGTGTCCGACTGGAATAAGGCCACAAAGCAGGGGGTATATCTCCATGTCGCCTACGGTCCGACCGTCATTAAAGCCATGCTTGATCTCAGCGAATAATCTTTTATAGACAATGAAAGGACGATTATGATGGATAACAGATTAACCGAAGTATTTGATAACATTTCCTACGAATCCGCGGAGGAAATTGCAAAGAAGTACGAAGCCGCGGTACAAAATGTGGGCGGAGACTTTCAAACCAGAGTATACATTAGAGTTATGTCTATGATAAATGAGAATATCGGAAAGCCAAGCGTTAATCCACAATCATAAAAAGGCCACCGAAAGCAAAGGGGGTTTGTGATATTAAAAATATTTTTATGTCAATTAAAGCGTTTACATTGTATGTTCACATAGACAAAGTAAGCGCTTTATTTGTTAAATTATTTGGTCTATCAATCATGGAGAAAAAATATATGTATATGTAAATTAATTTAATCCCTAACAAAAACTGAACATAATTCAACCTGTTAATAATTGCAAATATGGTTTGATATCGCTTCTCACCAATAAAGAGAACCGGGCTATACAAGTTACCGGTTCTTTTTTATTTGTAAATTAAAATGTCAATACATTGTCGTAGTCCGCCTTCAATCGTTTTGAATTTCAAAAAAATTTAAAACGATTGGAGAAGATGGAGTTGAAACATGAGATCACAAGCGTGTTTATTATCGAAGCAAATCGCTATATAGAAATCACATATCAAGAGTTTACGAATCGTTATGTTTCCGATGAATCATATAAGGGAAAATATTTTATATGTGTACATGAAAAACTGCTTGAAGTATCGCAAGATGATTACACCCAATATTACAAGGAGTTGGAACGCAATAAATACTTGAAAAAATTGGATATCATGCATGGTTTGGTATCGATGGATGATATTGACAATGTTGAAGCCGCAAATTGTGAGTCATGTGAGGATATTGCAGCAAGTGTAGAAAGAAGTTTAATGCAAAAGAAATTGGCTGAGTGTCTCTCTAAACTTACAGATGAGGAACGAGATCTGATTAATGCAATATTTTTTAACAATATGACAGAAAGAGATTATGCTGCTCAAAAAGGAGTATATCATAATGCTATTCATAAGAAAAAGATTCGAATATTGAAAAAATTAAAAAAACTTTTGGAAAATTAAAAAAACAGGGTGTGCAAAGACTTCAAAAATTCCTTTTCTTAAGTGAAAGGGGAATTTAGTACCCTGTTGTACTTTGAAAATAGAATATCAGCATATCGGATACATTCTCTCTGTTGTCTGCTCACGTGGACAAGCCAAATGATCAGATCTAACGCCGCAGGGAACAGCGGCGACGGCGATGACAGGCAGAGAGGACAATGATACTTCCGTCCAGTCACAGCTTTCACGCAATGAGGGCGGCTCTGTGAGAACCACGAGGGGTGAGATTCCCATGAAGTCAAGACCATGACTGTCCGATGTGTTCCCGTGACCGAGGGAAATCGAGGATAAATATCGGTCAGATTTCAAAACGATTGAGTAACAGCCGCCGTTCCGACAAGGCGCGGCGTTATCGGCATTGCGCCAAGTGGGAGCGGCGGTTGTTTTTTGAAATTAAAGATATGAAAAGGACGTGAGTACATAATGGATCAAACGAATTTTATCAGGCTGATGAATGATATTCTGGAACGGCATTTGCTGCTTCTTCTGGTCGATGAGGGGACGTTGACGGCGGAAGAATATGCCGATATCCTGCAAATCGCTCAGACACAGGGAAAATTATGTTGTAATCCTTAATAGTGTCGAGAACCACTGGATAAATATGAACTCATGTGATATGTTGGTGTTGCCGAAAGGCGAACACACAAACAGGAGGTCAAAAGAATGCCAAACGTAAAAACACTGCTTCCCGAAAGGAAGGAAGAAGTCAGGCGGATTCGTGTGGCGGCGTATTGCAGAGTGTCCACCGAGTCGGACGATCAGAAGGATTCCTTTGCCGCACAGGTGGAATATTACACCAATCTCATCGGCACAAATCCCGCATGGGAGCTTGTCGATATCTACGCGGACGAAGGCATCAGCGGCGTGAGCATGGCAAAGCGCGATGATTTCAATCGCCTGCTGAGAGATTGTCAGAGAGGAAAAATCGACCGTGTCATTATCAAATCAGTCTCCAGATTCGCCCGAAATACCATCGACTGTCTGTCAACCGTCAGAATGCTGTCGGAACTCGGCGTGAGTATCCTGTTCGAAAAGGAGAAAATCGACACAGCAAAAATGTCGGGAGAAATGCTGCTGGCTCTTTCGGGAACACAGGCGCAGGACGAGTCCATCAGCATATCGGGCAACATGAGATGGAGCTACGAAAGGCGCATGAAAAGCGGGGATTTCGTGGGAAATGTCGCGCCGTTCGGCTATACGCTTGTGGGCGGAACGCTGGTTGTCAATGAGCCGGAGGCGAAAATCGTCAGACTGATCTTCGAGATGTACCTGTCGGGAATCAGCAAAGTCAGAATTGCCATGTGGCTGAATGAGAATCGTCCGGTTCGGGAGTGGAAGAACGGCACCGTGGATTACATTTTGAACAACGAACGCTACATCGGAGATGCATTGCTTCAGAAGAAATACACGACCGAAAACTTCCCGTTCAGGCGCAGAAGAAACAACGGGGAAAAAGCCATGTACTATGTGAGCAACAGCCATCCGCCTATCATTTCCAAAGAGCAGTTTGAAGCGGTGAAGTCGCTGCAGAAAATCAGGCGGCAAACAAAGCTGCGTCAGAAATACGCTCTGTCAAAATTGCTGGTGTGCGGCGAATGTGGACACCCGTTCCGAAGAGTGGAAGGTTTCCATCATGCGTGCTGGAAATGCTGCCGGACATTCAACGATTGCACACCGTATGCCGTTCGTGAGGATGACGTACACGAGGCGGTGCTTCGTATGCTGAATATTCTGCACGACAACTACGACGTCATTCTGAATCCCGCAATCAAAGCACTGGAAGAACTGCAAAGCAAGCTCAACGGCACACAGCATAAGGTCTATGAGATTGACAAGGCGATGGCCGAAGCCAATGTGCAGATACATCTGCTGTCAAAGTTGCAAACGCAGGGAATCCTTGAAGCGTCGGACTTTGCGGCGCAGAGTCAGGAACTTTCCAATAAGGTCTGTCGGCTGAGAGGGGAGAGAATGAAGCTGCTTCGGCAGAATGAAAGCGACGATAACCTTGTCCGCATCAAGGAAATGGCGGAAATTATCAGAAACTTTGAGGAAGAACAGACGGAATATGATGAGGATTTAGTCCGAGGCATGATAGAAAAAATCGTTGTAAAATCTTCCACGGATATCGAGATTCATCTGAACGGAGGGCTGGTATTCAATGAGCATCTGCCGGCGGCATTCGGAAGGACGGCGGATATATGAAAAACGTCAAGAATCGCTATATGCTGTTCGGATATCAGGTGAAAAACGGCGCGGTGGTGATTGTTCCGTCCGAAGCGGAAATCGTTCAGAAAATCTTTGATGATTATCTGTCGGGAATGTCGCTTCAACAAATCGCTTCGTTATTAACCGCAGAATGTGTGGAATACCTTCCGCATAAAAGTGAATGGAACAAAAACAGGGTGGCCAGACTGCTCGATGACGTTCGATACCTCGGCAATGAAGTCTATACGGCAATCATTGACCGTGAGATATTTGAGCAGGCGCAAGCCATGAAGCTGTCCCGCAACACACAGACGGACTATGAGCGCGGCAAGGTAATCTCGCCCAGCGTGGTCAATATCGTGTGCGGTAAATGCGGTTGTGCCGTCAGGCGTCTTCACGACAACCGAAGAAGAAACAAACAGCGATATGTGTGCAACAATGAGAATTGCGGCACACTGTACCGAATATCCGAAGATAAAATGCTGGCCATGATAACGGAACTGCTGTCAGAAGCGGAGCTTGTGATGACGCGGGAAACCGATGCGGGCGAAATGCTGGAAATCCACCGATTGCAGCAGGAAGCGGCCAGAGCCGTTGATTACTGCCATACCGACGCAGAAAAAGCGCGGACTCTGATTCTGGAATGTGCCGATAAGAGGTATCAGGCGGCAAGCAAGGGCAGAGCCAATGCGGACAAGCTCAGACGGTATCTGAACAGAGATGGCGTGGTTGTTGACCGCCGGATGGCGTCAGAACTGATGAGCAAAATCACGCTCATTACTGATGAGCAGATTGCCATTACACTGATTAACGGACAAACCATAGGAAAGGAGAATTGCAATGGAACAAACAACGCAGGGAATCAAAACCGTTAGGGAAATTCCCCCGCTGATGAAACCGGAGGAAAAGCGAAAAAGCTTCCAACAGCTCAGGGTGGCAGCTTACTGCCGTGTCTCGACTGATTCCGACGAACAGGAGATGAGCTTTGAAGCGCAGAGGGAATACTACACCGATAAAATCATGCGTAATCCCGAATGGACGCTCGCCGGAATATTTGCGGACGAAGGAATCAGCGGCACTCAAGCACTGAGCCGACCACAGTTTATGAAAATGATTGGTCAATGCAAAAAAGGCAGGATCGACATGATTATCACCAAGTCGGTGTCGCGCTTCTCCCGCAACACGGTCGATTGTCTGAAATACACACGAGAACTGAAAGCGTTGGGAATCCCTGTCATCTTTGAAAAAGAGGGACTCAACACGATGCACAGCACGAGCGAAATCTACATCAGTATGCACGGTATCTTCGCTCAGTCGGAATCGGAGTCGCTCAGCGGTAATGTTCGCATGGGAAAGGCGATGAGCGCCAAAAAGGGAAAGGTGGCATTCAGCTACAAGAATTTCCTCGGCTATCGCAGAGGGGCTGACAATCAGCCTGAAATTGACCCCGAACAAGCGGAAATTGTGCGGCTGATCTTTGACAGATACCTTGCGGGCGACAGTCTGAAATCCATCAAGGATCTGTTGGAGAGCAAAGGTCATCTATCTCCGACAGGAAAGACAACATGGTCGGTGGCGACCATTCGTTCGATACTGTCCAACGAGAAATACAAGGGCGATGCAAGATTGCAAAAGACATACGTCATCGACTGCATATCCCACAAGGCAAAACGTAACGATGACCGTCCGCAGTACTACGTTGAAAACAACCATCCGCCGATTGTGTCAAGAGAAATCTTCGACAGGGTGCAGGAGGAAACGGCGAGGCGGGCCAGCAAGCGCAAGGTCAAGGAAATCGGCACAAAGACTGAATCAGGAAAGTATTCAAGCAAGTACGCACTGACCGATATGCTGATCTGCGGACACTGCGGAACGCCTTACAGACGCTGCACATGGTCAAGAGCAGGCAAGAAGAAAATCGTGTGGCGATGCATCAGCCGTCTGGATTATGGCAGAAAGTATTGCCCCGATTCACCGAGCATAGAGGAAAGTGTTCTGCAAAATGCGATTGCGGATTGTGTACGTCAGATCGTCGAAGACGAAAGCGGATACGCTGCTCTGCAAAACATTCGGCAGCATATCAGTATGTACTTCGGCAAGGATGATGAGAACAGCACCGCCGCAGACGAAGCGAGGGCAGCGGAACTGATACAGGCGATTACCGATGCGGCAATCGGGGGAGAGTATACTGCGGAAATACAGGAGATGGCGGAAGAACTCAACAATGTCAAAGCTGCCATTGCCGAGAAGAAAGCCCGACAAACCACCGCGAAAGAA
>ONWI01000192.1 GCA_900321515.1 uncultured Eubacteriales bacterium
TGCTTGCCCTCGTTGGCATAGGAAGAATGTGTCAGGGCTGTCAGCAGATATTTCTTATTCTTGAAGTGATACCCGATCGTGTCCTCTAAATAGGAAGGATCCAGGTTTTTGAGTTCGGTCATCATTTCATATCCCCTTTCTTTGAGAGAGGAATGTGGAGCGTTTCCTTCGGGTTTCCGCTCCACACTCCGGACCGGTTTAGTCTTCGGCTTTCGCGGAACTGACGCTGATATCCTCCGCGATTTTGCCGATCACGTCGCTGGAAACGAATTCACGGGTGAGCCTGATGGCGTTGCAGATGGTGATGGCCTTGCTGCTGCCGTGCGCCTTGAACACGGGCATTTTCACGCCGAGGAAGGGTGCGCCGCCGTATTCGTTGTGATCCATGGACTTCTTGATGTCGTTGAGGTCTTTGAGCATGACCGCCGCGCCGAGCTTGTTGAAGAGGTTCTTCTTGAAAACGCCCTTGAATTTGCCCGACAGCATGGAAGCAACGCCCTCGTAGGTCTTCAGAATGATGTTGCCGGTGAATCCGTCCGCCACCAGCACGTCCACGCCTCCGTCGGCAATCTCTCTGGTTTCAAAGTTGCCGATGAAGTTGAGATTCGGCTCTTCCTTGAGCAGCGCGAAGGTTGCCTTACGCAGCTCATCGCCCTTGGTTTCTTCGGAGCCGATATTGGCAAGTCCGACCCGCGGATTTTCCACGCCCAGCACATTCTTCATATAGACAGAACCCATATGGGCAAACTGCACCAGCATTTCGGGGCGGCAGTCAGCATTCGCGCCGCAGTCGATCAGCATGAATTTGCCGTCGGCGTTGGGCATGACAGGGGCGAGAGCGGGACGCTTCACGCCCTTGATGCGCTTGACAATGAGCGTCGCGCCGGTGAGCATTGCGCCGGTGCTGCCCGCACTGATCATGGCGTCTCCGCCGCCTTCCGCCAGCAGCCGGAGTCCGACCGCCATTGAGCTGTTCTTTTTGGACTTCATCAGCTCGGTCGGATGGTCGCTCATTCCGATCACGTCGGGAGCGTGAACGATCTCCATTCTTTCCATTGAAATGCCCTCATCAGCCGCGACTTCTTTTATTTTCTGCTCGTCGCCTGTGAGGATGATATCAACGTCGTCGAATTTTTCGACAGCCATTGCGCAGCCCTTGATAATTTCGACAGGAGCGTTGTCACCGCCGAACGCGTCAACTATGATTTTCATATCTTTTACCGTAACCCTTTCATCGTTATTTCCGACTTTTTTATATTGTCGAATCACAAATATATCATAATGGTTTTTCCATCTTGACATGCTCGATGCCCGCGTCCATGAAAATACCCGAAACGACGCGGTAGCCGCATTTTTCATAAAACGGCACGGCGCGGCACTGTGCGCCAAATTCAATTTGCCTGTATTGTCCGGCCCGGCATAACTCTTCCAGTCCATCAAGCATGAATCTGCCGAGTCCCTTTTTCCGGTATTCCGGCAGCACACAGAATCGCTGCAGCTTCGCAATGCCTTCACCCTTGTCCGTGCAGCGGAAAGCGCCCGCCGGCACGCCGTCAACCGTCGCGTAATAATGTCTGCAATTGCCGCCTGTAACGTCATGTTCATCTATTTCAAGGCTCTCGTCAACGCCCTGTTCGTCAATGAACACCCTGCGGCGAATGGATTTGCATATTTCCAGATCGGTTTTGTCTTTGACCTCGATCAGTTCAAATGCCTTCATTCCGAAACCGCCTCACGATCATTGAAACTATCAAAAAACTCCAGCGATCTGGCGCTCAGCGCGGCGTATCGCTCCCGCTTGTCCCTGATTTTCGGCTCGATCGGAGGCAGTATGCCGAAATTCGCGCCCATCGGCTGAAAGTCCTTGGTTTCCCGGTTGCAGATATGCCTTTGCAGCGCTCCCAGCATGGTGTATTCCGGCAGAATCAGCCGTTCCTTCCCCCGCAGCGTCCTTACGGCGTTGATGCCGCAGAGAAGGCCCGACCCCGCCGATTCCATATAGCCTTCCACGCCTGTGATCTGCCCGGCAAAAAAGAGATTCGGGTGCTCGATCATGGAATAATCGCCGTTCAGAATCTTGGGCGAATGGAGGAATGTATTTCGGTGCATGACTCCGTACCGCACGAATTCGGCGTTTCGCAGCGCAGGAATCATGCCGAACACCCGTTTCTGCTCACCGAATTTCAGATTGGTCTGGAATCCCACAAGGTTATAGAGCGTGCCCTCGCGATTTTCCTTGCGGAGCTGAAGATTGGCCCACGGACGGTGACCTGTATTCGGATCGCGCAGTCCTACAGGCTTCATCGGTCCGAAGCGGATCGCGTCCTTGCCGCGCGAAGCCAGAATTTCTATCGGCATACAGCCCTCGTAGACCTTCACGCCCTGCGATTCAAATTCATGCAGCGGCGCGCGTTCGGCATTCACCAGCTCGGCCTGAAACGCCTCGTATTCTTCCTTGTTCATGGGGCAGTTGATGTAATCGTCGTCGCCCCGGTCGTAGCGTGAAGCGGCAAAAGCGCGGCTCATGTCGATGCTCTCGGCCGTGACAATCGGAGCCGCCGCGTCGTGAAAATTGAGAAATTCATCGCCGCACAGCTCGCCTATTGCCATAGAAAGCGGTTCGCTCGTGAGCGGTCCCGTGGCGATGATCACAACATCGTCGGAAGGGATTTCCGTAAGCTCCCGCTCAATGACTTCGATATTCGGGTGATTCCTGATTGCCTCCGTCACCTTTGCGGCGAAAATGTTCCTGTCAACCGCAAGCGCGCCGCCTGCCGGAACGCTGCATTCGTCCGCCACTCTGAGCAGCAGCGAGCCTAACCTGCGCATTTCCTCCTTCATCAGCCCCGCGGCGGAATCGAGCCGCGCGGCTTTGAGCGAGTTGGAGCAGATCAGCTCGGCAAAATCGGGATTTTTATGAGCGGGAGTGAATTTCTTCGGTTTCATTTCGTAGAGTCTCACACTTACGCCGGATTCGGCGCACTTCCACGCCGCTTCGCACCCCGCGAGCCCCGCGCCCGCTACCGTAACGCCGCCGCTCATTGCGCCTTCTCTCCGTCCGCGCCGGATTCGTTGAGATTGACGCTGTAGCCGCATTCCTTATCCGCGCAATAGAGCTTGTTGATTTTCTTGGTCTGTTTTTTGAAGAGAATTTTTCCGCAGCGCGGACATTTTTCCCTCGTAGGCTCGTCCCATGAGAGGAAGTCGCACTGGGGATAGTTGGAACAGCCGTAAAAAATCTTGCCCTTCTTCGACTTCTGTCTTACCGCCTTGCCGCCGCATTTCGGGCAGTCGGCGTCTATCTCCACCACGATTTTCTTGATGTTGCGGCACTCAGGGAAACCGGGACACGCGATGAATTTGCCGTAGCGACCGGTCTTGATGACCATCTTTCTTCCGCATTTTTCACAGATCATGTCGGTTTCCTCATCGGGGATCTTCATGTCAATCCCCTCCATAGCCTTCTTGACATCGGCGAGATTTTTTTCAAAATCGCCGTAGAACTCGCCCAATGTCTCTATCCATTCCCTTGAACCGTCGGCAATGCAGTCGAGATTGCGCTCCATTCCGGCGGTAAATTTCAGATTGACTATCTTGGAAAAACGCTCCTTGAGCAGCTTGTTGACCAGCTCGCCAAGCTCGGTAGGCATGAGCGATTTGCCGTCGCGGGCAACGTATTCCCTTCCCACCACAGTGGTGATGATCGTCGCGTAGGTCGAAGGCCTGCCGATGCCGTTTTCCTCAAGAGCCTTGATGAGAGTCGCTTCGGTATATCTGGCGGGCGGCTGGGTGAAGTGCTGCAATCCGCTGAGTTCCTTGACTTTAAGCGCCATTCCCTCCTCGAGTGGCGGAAGCGCGCCGCTGTCCTCATCGTCCTCGTCTTTGCTCTCTTCATAAAGCACGGTGTATCCGTCGAATTTCACGGTGTAGCCCGACGCCTTGAAAATATATCTGCCGCCGAGAATATCAACGCTCACGGTGTTATGAATACACTGAGCCATCAGGCTTGCGGTGAATCGCGACCAGATGAGCTTGTACAGTTTGTATTGATCCGACGTCAGGCTCTCCTTGATACTCTCAGGATCAAGCGAAGGCATTGTGGGGCGGATTGCCTCGTGACCGTCCTGCGCGCCCGCTTTGGTCTTGAAATTGTACGGCTTCTGGGGAAGATACTTCTCTCCCCAGCGATTCCTGATATAATCCACACCCTCGCTTCTGGCGTCATCGGATATTCTCAGCGAGTCGGTTCTCATATAGGTGATGATACCGACAGCACCCATTCCGGCGATTTCCACGCCCTCATAAAGTTCCTGAGCCACCTTCATTGTACGTCGGCTCTGGAAATTGAGCTTACGGCTCGCCTCCTGCTGGAGTGTGGATGTAATAAATGGCGGCGCAGGCGTTTTTTTGCGAATGCCCTTCTTTATGCTGTCAACCTTGAATTCGACTCCGTCAAGCTCCGCGAGAATTGAATCCGCCTGTGCCTTGTCGGTAATACGGAGTTTCTCGTCGCTGCCCGCAATGCCGGAAAGCTTTGCGGGGAACGCCTTGCGCCCGCCCTTGGGAATGAATTTGCCTTCTATCGTCCAGTATTCCTCCGGAACGAAAGCGCGTATTTCCTCTTCCCTGTCGCATATCACGCGCACGGCTACCGACTGAACGCGGCCGGCGGAGAGTCCGCGGCGTATCTTCTGTGAGACGAACGGGCTGAGCCTGTAGCCCACAATTCTGTCGAGCAGACGACGGCACTGCTGGGCGTTAACCAGCTTCATGTCGATTGTTCTGGGATTTTTGATGCCGGTCTGCACGGTATTCTTGGTTATTTCGTTGAAGGTCACGCGGTTCTGCTCGTTCGGGTCAAGGCCCAGAATGTACGCAAGATGCCACGAAATTGCTTCTCCCTCACGGTCAGGGTCGGTCGCGAGATAAACAAAATCGCACTTTTCGGCGGCATTCTTAATCTTTTCGACAAGCTCTTCCTTGCCCTTGATTATCTCGTATTTCGGCTTGAAATCGTGTTTTACGTCAACACCCAGACGGCTCTTGGGCAGGTCGCGCACATGACCCATGGAAGCGATAACATCGTAGTCCGGACCGAGGTATTTCTTGATGGTTTTAGCCTTGGCGGGAGACTCGACTATAACTAATTTGGACAAATTATATCATGCCTTTCAATAATATATCTTTTGATAACGTATGCTGAACAAGCTCTAAGCCTTTGTGTACTTGTCGCCCGGAAGCACCCTGACAGCCGCGTAAAGTTCCAGCTCCGTTATACAGCGGGCAAGCTCTGACGACCCGAATCCCAGCTCCGCGGCAAGCTCATGAAACTGCTTAGGAACAGAGGTAAGCGCCTTATACAGCTCCGCGGCTTGTTTTGACATACCCACAGGCAGCGATTCGCTGTCCTCCGGCTGCACTCCGGTTTGAATGTCCTTTTTGGGCTGACTCTTGGAGATTTTTTTATTTTTAACCGGCTTAGCCGGAAGTTGCTCAGGATTAATGCCGTATTCCGCTGCCAGAGCTTCTTTTTCCCACTTAGGACGGACGTGCTTTTCATAGACGCGCGAATTGCTGTTTTCATAATTGACCGACACAATACGGTCCGGGAATTTGTTGATGTATTCGTACAGCACGTCGGCAGCGGACTCTATCGGCTTGGCTCCGTCGAATATCAGGCGGTTTGTGCCCTTTGCCTGATAGCTGTTCAGCTCGCCCGGCACCGAGAAAATATCCTTACCCTGCTCAAGCGCCAGATTTGCGGTGATAAGCGAACCGCTCTTCGGCCCCGCCTCAACCACAATTACTCCCAGCGACAGCGCGGAAATTATCCTGTTGCGTATAGGGAAGTGATAGCTAAGCGGAGGCGAACCGGGCGGATATTCCGAAATCAGCGCTCCACTCGTGGAAATAACCCTTCGCAATCCCTCATTCTCCATATTGTAGCGGGTATTTATGCCGCAGCCGAGCACAGCCAGCGTCTTGCCTCCGGACAGCAGCGCCCCCTGATGCGCTGCTGTATCTATTCCCCTTGCGCATCCACTGATGACCACAGCCCCGCATGCGGCAAGATCCTTCGCGATGGATGTCGCCGTACCGTAGCCGTACCGGCTGGCGCGGCGCGTGCCTACAATTGCAATGCAGACCTCGCTGTCGATATCAGGCATACTGCCGGAAATATACAGAGCAACCGGATAATCCGGAATATTCAGCAGTCTGTCAGGGTAATTCTCGTCATCGGCAATCATAATCCCGTATCCAAGACGCTCGCAGGCTTCAACGATTTCCTCCGCCGCGTCGAGAGACGTGCCAAGAAACCTCGGAAGTTCGTTGACTCCCAATATTCCGCTGAGCCTGATTTCCTGTTCATCGGCCTCATAAACCGCCCTGCAGGAGCCGAAGTATTCCCTCAGAAGGGGCGCCTTGCGGCTGCCCTCTCCGGCTGCCTGCTGAAGCCACACACCATAAACGTCATTTTCCGTCATACAAATCTCCGACCTCCTGAGCACTCCGAATTTCCGGACACAATTAATATATAGTATATAGCTTTATTACCGCAAAATTATTAATTTTCTATTAACGTTTTATCGCAATTATAAGCAAAAACAATAAACAGAGGCAGACAGTTTAACTGAGTGTCTCTGTTTACTGGCGAAATATTATTAAATCTGTTTATCACTTCTTCCGGCATTCAAAAACGACAACCTGATTATAATAACCGGATTCCAGCGGTTTAGCGTAGTAATCCGATTCTTCATCGGCATACCCGCTTCCGCCGGACAAGCGGGTTTTATAAAAGACAAATCCTACATTTTCATACTCGGATTTTATGTATGTAAGCGCTAATTTATCCTTATCTTCGTCATGTTCGTCCGGATCGCCCAGCATTTTTCTGAGGGTATCGGGCGTGGTAGTACGGTCAAATACCAGCGCTCCGTGAATATTAATGCTTTCAAAATCACACACGCTCGCCAATATGCTGTGAATCTGCCCCTTGCTGCACATGATCGAATCTCCGGAATAATTGATTATCTCGGTCTCCAGGCAGCGGTGATACTTCTTCATATACACACCGGTCATATTGGAGCATCCGGCAATCTTCTCAGCGGGATTTCTCAGTACCCAGCCGTTTTTTTCAAATGTGCGGTATTGGCAAGGAAGGGCATATTCTTCTTCATTCAGAGCAAACCGGAATCTGTACAGCGCGTCCCTGTGGTCAGACTGGAATGCTGTCAGCACAAATGCCTCCCCGTCGCCGCTGCCTGCGCCGCCATTATGTTTATTCGGGGAATACAGCAGCGTGGCAATGACCAGAATCGCCGCGCACATAAAAGCCGCGAGAAAAAACGCTATGATATTTCTCATCGTGACGCACTCCTTGGGACAGATTCCCGTTTATCGGGCAAACGGTATTCATTAACGCCGTATTATCATTATAACCCCACAATGATGATTTGTCAACAATATATCAATTATTTGCTGATATATCCCCGCATCATTTCCCACATGAGAATAGCCGCGGCTGTCGCGGCATTGAGCGACTCCGCGCGTCCGTTCATAGGAATTGTCACCTTTTCGGGACATGCGCCGATCAGCGCTTCCGAAAGCCCGTTGCCCTCGTTGCCTATGCACATTATCGCGCCGCGAAAGAACCGGATTCCTGTCACATCGGCAGCGTCATCACGGGGGACAGCTGCCATGGGACGCATGTTTCTCTCCGCCGCCGCAGCCATGTCTGCCGGCGCATCGACAGTATAATAAATCGGTATGCGGAACATCGCTCCCATTCCTGCGCGCAGCGCCTTTGGGGAGAAGCATGACGCGCAGCCCTCGGTCAGAATAATCCCGTCCACGCCAAGCGCTTCGGCGGTACGGAAGACCGCGCCGACGTTCGACGGGTCCTGAAGGTTTTCCAGAAGCACATACTGTCCTGTGTTTTTTAAATTAATCAGATTGTTTTCGACAGCAGGCGATTTTGCAACGATAAAAACGCCTTGGGTATTCTCGGTATCGCTTATTTTTTTTGCGATATCATCGGAGATCTCATACGCCTCATGAGCCTTTTCCATGAGCTTGTCAAGATAATCGGAATATTTCCTAAGCGCCGATTGGGTACAGAGAAGTTCTTCCACTTCCACGCCGCTGTCTGCCGCGTCGCGGCAGAGCCTTGCACCCTCGCATATGATGAGTCCCGCCTTGCGGCGTTCCCTTGCGCTGGTCATCAGACGCATCGCACGCCGGACAGCCTGATTGTCCTTTGATGTGATTTTGATCATTATAGAATCACTCCTGTCAGCAACCAAAAAGAGCCGCGCCCGGATTTTTACAATACGGTGCGCAGCTCGATTAATAATTCAATTGATCAACGCGATTACTTGCGCGCGTCCTTTGCTGTCTCGACCAGAGCGGTGAATGCCTTGGGGTCGGCAATGGCGATCTCAGAGAGCATCTTTCTGTTGAGGGTCACGCCGGCCTTCTTGAGACCGTTCATGAACTGAGAGTAGTTGATGCCGTTGAAGTTGCAGGCCGCGGAAATTCTGGTGATCCACATACTGCGGAAATCGCGCTTCTTCTGTCTGCGGCCGATATAGGCATAGTTGCCGGACTTCATAACGGCTTCCTTAGCCA
>ONWI01000193.1 GCA_900321515.1 uncultured Eubacteriales bacterium
AGACCGGTGTGCTTGATTTTGCCGCCGAGCGCGAAGACCTTGGTGCCTTTCGCCTTCTCGGTGCCCATGGCAGCAAACCACTCCGCGCCGTTGAGGATGATGCGCGGAATATTGGCGTAAGATTCCACGTTATTGAGAACGGTGGGCTTGCCGAACAGACCCTTGACCGCCGGGAACGGAGGACGGGGACGCGGCTCACCGCGCTTGCCCTCGATGGAGGTCATCAGAGCGGTTTCCTCGCCGCAGACGAATGCGCCCGCGCCGAGACGGATGTCGAGGTCAAAGTCATAGCCTGTGCCGAAAATGTTCTTGCCGAGCATGCCGTATTCACGCGCCTGCTGGATGGCGATGGAGAGACGCTTGACAGCGATCGGATACTCCGCGCGGACATAGACATAGCCCTGGCTGGCGCCGATAGCGTAGCCGGCGATTGCCATCGCTTCTACGAGCGCGTGGGGGTCGCCTTCGAGGACGGAACGATCCATGAATGCGCCCGGGTCGCCTTCGTCGGCGTTGCAGCAGACATACTTCTGGTCGGCTTCATTCGCCGCCGCGAACTGCCATTTCAGACCGGTGGGGAATCCTCCGCCGCCTCTGCCGCGCAGACCGGAAGCCTTGACACATTCGATGACGTCCTTGCGGGACATCTCGGTAAGTACCTTATGGAGCGCCTGGTAGCCGTCCACCGCGATATACTCTTTGATATCTTCGGGGTTGATGACGCCGCAGTTGCGCAGCGCGACTCTCTTCTGCTTGGCGTAGAAGGTGGTTTCGTTCAGGCTCTTGATGTTGTCGCCGTCCACTGTCTCATCATAGAGAAGCTCCTTGACGACGTTGCCGTTCTTGAGGTGTTCCTCGACGATGTGGGGAATATCCTCCACCTTGACGCGGGAGTAGAAGCTGCCCTCGGGATAGACGATCATGATCGGACCGAGCGCGCAAAGCCCGAAGCAGCCGGTGCGCACGACGTTGATCTCCTTGTCAAGACCGCTCTTCCTGAGTTCGTCCTTCATCGCCGCGATCAGCTTTTCGCTGTCGGACGACGTACAGCCGGTACCGCCGCAGATCAGTACATTCTTGCGGTAGGTCTTGCCTTCATATTGTTTTGCCTCGTCCGCCGACTTGCGCATCGCAACGTGAACGTATTCATCGGCCTTGATGGCGTTCAGATCGGACAGGGACTTGATTGTCAATGATTCCATTTACTTGTTGGCACCTCCGTATGATAAATTATTGTCTGTATTTGGCGATGATGCCGGGGATGTCCTTGGTGGTCAGACGGCCGTACACATCGTCATTGACGGTGAGGACGGGCGCCAGACCGCACGCGCCGATGCAGCGGCACGCGGTGAGCGAGAACATACCGTCAGCGGAGCATTCCTCCGGCTGGATCTTCAGTTCTTCCACCAGCTTATCGAGAAGATCACCTGAACCTTTGACATAACAAGCGGTGCCAAGACATACCGAGATATTGTACTTGCCCTTCGGGGACAGTGCAAACTGGGCATAGAAGGTGGACACGCCGTAGACTTCCTCGAGCGATACGCCCAATCCGTCGGCGATCATCTCCTGCACCTGGATCGGCAGGTACCCGTAGATTTCCTGAGCCGCCTGGAGCACCGGCATGACCGCGCCGGGCTGAGACTTGTGCTCGGCGATGACGGCGTCAAGCTTGCTCTTTTGTTCTGCAGTGCCATTGAAAGGCAGCGTACTGATTCGCTTCTGCATTAAATATTGCCTCCCTGCAACAAAATTTCGCCGCCGCCCCGGATAGTCCCGGACGACGGCAATTGTTTGAAAGAATACATCGAAAGAATACATCGTCAGACTGCACTCTTTAACACACTAATTATATCATTTTTTATATTGTTTGTCTACAGTTATTTTTTTCATTTGGCAGAATTCGCCAAATTTTACATATAAGTCAAATTTGCACGCACAATGTTGATAATTATCCATAAAATTCAGCTAATCTATACAAATTTCATCCATTTTCCGATTGTTAAAAATGTGTCAAACGATACATTTTTC
>ONWI01000130.1 GCA_900321515.1 uncultured Eubacteriales bacterium
GCGTTGCAGCGATGGGCTCTGCCCCTGTTTTTCCGCTTGAAAAGCGAAAAAACTACCCTGCAAGGGCTCTGCCCTTGACCCGCCAGGAGGTCCAGACTCCCTGGACTCCCACGCTCGCTAGTTCCGGCGCTCCGCGCTTTCTTTTAAAAATTGATTTCCGTGGCGTTTTACTGATTTCCGGCCGGAAGCAGACTGTTTTGGGATTGGGCTGTTTTGCGTGGTGACTGCGGCAGACGCACTCGGACCAAGCCGGCATAATGCTGCCGGTTTCTGCCGGAATTACGCAACGCGCCTCGCCGCCGATTGAATGGGGAATGAATATGAAACTGCTGGTTACTCCTAACAACGACAAACAGGGGATTTTTGAAAGCACGGCTAAATTATGCAATGCGCTTCACGAGCACGGAGCCGTGGTCTGTATGCTGGATTCCGACAAGGAAACTTACAGTGATTTCTGCGACTTCTCAGGAAACAATATCAACGAGCTTACCCAGAAATGTGACGCGGTTATCGCTCTGGGCGGAGACGGCACCATACTTCGCTCCGCGACTATTGCCGCGGTTTATGACAAGCCGGTCTTAGGTCTCAATCAAGGCCGGCTGGGCTTTATGGCGGGTCTGGAAATGAATGAGCTGGAGCTTATTTCCCGCCTTTTTACCAAAGAATACGAAATTCAGCGCAGGATGATGCTTGACGTTTCCGTTAAGCACAACGGCAAGTGCAAATACCGCAACATTTCGCTTAACGACGTGGTTCTCTCACGCGGCGCAATGTCACATATTATCGACTTCAGGATAACCCACAACAGCGACACTTGCCTTGAATACCGCGCCGACGGAATTATTATTTCCACGCCGACCGGCTCCACCGCCTATTCTCTTTCCGCAGGCGGACCGGTAGTCGATCCGAGTGTCAAGAGCATTATCCTCACGCCTGTCTGTCCGCATTCGCTCTGCAACCGTTCGGTGATTTTTTCGAGCGATTCATTCCTCGACATTCAGCCTAACATCACATTCGACAACGAACTTTATCTGACGATTGACGGGGACGGCGTATTCCGTATGGAAAAAGAATATTCCATACATATCAGGCGATCCAAATTAAACGCCAAGTTTATCATTATCAAACAAAACAGCTTTTCACGCGTATTCACAGAGAAAATGCTTCACTAAAATTTGCCGTTACAGGGCAGCAGGAAAGTGATCACTTTGAAAAACAGCAGGCAAAAAAGAATTCTTGAAATAATTCGCTCGCATAATGTTCAAACTCAGGAGGAGCTTTTGCTCAAGCTCTGCGAATCAGGTTACAGTGTGACACAGGCAACTGTTTCCAGAGACATCAATTCCCTGAGACTGGTCAAAGTGCCGGACGGCTCGGGTGGTTACAAGTATTCCGAGACCGGAATGAGAAGTTCGGCCAACACATCAAAATTCCTCGCAATGTTCACCGATAACGTCACTTCGGTTACCCGCGGACAGAATATTGTATGTGTCAAATGCCTTACCGGTATGGCTCAGGCAGTCTGCGCCTATTTTGACAGCATTAACCGGGAAAATATCGTCGGAACTTTAGCCGGTGAGGACACTATTTTTGTTCTTTGCAAAACCGAAAAGGATGCGGAGTCCCTCACCGAAGAAATGCAGAAAATGCTTATCGGAGCTTGATTACTATTCTTTTTTGTTTCTTTATTTTTTAGCACACAGGATGGTTTTATTTAAATGTTAAGTAAGCTGTATATTGAAAACATCGCGGTCATCGAACGCGCGGAGATAGATTTCAGCAGAGGCTTCAACGTGCTCACAGGTGAAACCGGCGCCGGTAAGTCCATACTTGTCGATTCTATCAACGCCGTTCTCGGTCAGCGCACAAGCCGCGAGCTTATCCGCACCGGAGCGGACAGGGCATTTGTCAGCGCGGAATTTGAAGACGTCTCCCCCGCCGCGCTTCGCGAAATATCCGAGCTTGGATATGAGTCTGACCGTGAAAACGCCGCAGCGCTTATGCTTCGGCGTGAAATACGCTCTGACGGCAGGAACACCGTCAGAATCAACGACCGCCCCGCAAGCATTTCCGATCTTCGTGCTGTCGGCAGATTGCTGATAAACATTCACGGACAGCATGAAAATCAAGCGCTTATGTCAGCCGACCGACACATGAAGTATCTCGACTGCATGGGCGGCTACGGTGACAAGCTCACGGAATACGCATCCTTGTACAGAGCATACGCTTCCACCGCGCACGAGCTGAGCAGATTACGCACAGATGACGCTGAAAAAGCCCGACGCGCCGATATTCTCAGATTCCAGATAAATGAGATTGAGTCCGCTGACCTTTCCGTGGGAGAAACCGAATCCCTTAAAAAACGCAGGGAAGCAATTGAAAATTCCGAGCGCGTATCCGGCGCTCTGAGCGGTTCTTATCAGCTTGTCAACGGGGACGATGAAAACGACGGCGCTCTCTCATTGCTTCAGCAATCCGCCGGGCTTATGTACGGTATTTCTACCGTGTGCGACGGCGCGGCAGGTCTCGCCGACAGGCTCAGCAGCATAGCATATGAACTGGAGGATATTACCTCCGAGCTGAGTTCACTGAATGAAGAGAACGAATTCAGCCCCTCTGAACTCGACGATATTGAAAACCGACTTGAAACGCTTGCCCGGGTCCGCCGGAAATACGGCGACGAACAGCAAGCCCTCGATTATCTCGAAAAGGCGCGCGCCGAACTGGATTCAATAGAGCGCTCGGACGAGCTTCTTGCCGAACTGACCAACAAAGCACGCGATTGCTATCACAAGGCACTGAACGCCGCCGCGGAACTTACCCGACTGCGTAAGGCTGCCGCTGAGAAATTCTGCAATGCGGTGGGACATGAACTTGCCTTCCTCGATATGCCTTCGGTCAGGCTGGCCGTGGATATTCAGCCCTGCAATCTGAATCTTCACGGAGCCGATACAGTGGAATTCCTCATTTCAGCCAATCCCGGCGAACCTCCCAAGCCCATCGGCAAAATTGCCTCCGGCGGTGAACTGAGCAGGATTATGCTCGCGATTAAAACCGTACTCGCCGATATTGACGAGATAGACACGATGATCTTCGACGAGGTTGACACAGGAATCAGCGGTCGCGCCGCCCACAAGGTCGGAGTCAAGCTGCACGAAGTCTCCCGTTCACGTCAGATAATCTGCATTACACATCTCGCGCAGATGGCGGCGCAGGCGGACACTCATCTGCTTATCAAAAAGAATGTCTCTGACGGAAGAACATTCACATCCGTTACTCCCCTTGACTTTGAGCAGCGAAAGCAGGAACTTGCCCGCATTAACGGCGGCGATGTCATCACGGACACAATGCTTCAAACCGCGGAAGAGCTTCTCAACAGCGCCGGTTTTTTCGCGTAACTGACTTTGAGCCTGCCCGGTATCCTGGCGCATTTTTCACACGCCGAGATACCGGACAGGCTCTTGAATTTGATTTCAAATATAATTTTAAAAAATAACAAATATTTTTAAAATTATATTGAAATTTTTGCGATTAATTGATATAATTATTTATATGTAAGTTCTCATCAAATGCGCAAAGGAATGATTCGAAATGGAAGGTACATCAAAAAAAGACGTTAACAGCTTAGTTGCCTCTTTGATGAATGATGCCTATGAAAAAAACGGCAAGCTGCTTTTCATTAAATACAGCAATACATTTACCATTAAGTTTGAAGACGTGCTGGTTGCTTCATCCGACAATGAAAACGCTGTCCAGACACTCTATCACGAATTAAAACCCGGCATGATGCAGGCGGCTTACGCTCCTCTCATGGACTGGATCGGCGCGCTCTACAAGCGCTATTTCTCCGATATGGACTATGCCGCTTTTTTGTCTGACTGTGACGTTTACCCTTTGCATATCAACGTTTTCAAGTCTTATTTTGAGTGCGGAACATGTCGGAGAACCGAGACTATTGTTCGCAATGAAGCCGAATATGAACATGATCTTTTCATTACTGACATTATCAAGATTTTCAATACCATTGCGGACGTTGTCCCGCTTCTGATGATCTTTGACAATCTCCAATACTGCGAAAAGTCTCTGCTGACGTTCCTTGAGAAGCTCACTCACTCGGGCACTGAAAAGCATTTCTCGGTGCTTGCTGACTTCAATGAGAAATACGAGGTTGACGATTACATCCAGGATATGTGGGATTTGTTCTCCAGACGCATCGAAACTAAGAACATGATGCTCTACTGGGAATTTGACAGCATGATCGTTTCCGATAACCGTCACATTCCGTTTATCCCTGATAAAGCTTTCTTTGCCGTTTATCTGATCATGCTCAACAACATGATCAATATGCTCTGTCTCGATCAGGCGCTCATGTATTTCGAGGTCATTCGTCAGAAGCTGGAATCAGGCGAAATGTTCGTTACCGCCAAGGAACGTTACATCTTTTACAATATCTACGGCAATGCCCACTTCCTCCACGGCGATTACGATGACGCCATCGAAATGAGCGAAATCATGCGCGGCGTTTATATCACCAGCAAAGACCTTCACCAAACCAATTACGAATATAATTTCAATGAGCTTGCCTGCCTTGCCCATATCTACAAGCGCTGTGAAGCCAAGGCTATGGATTATGTTCTCGAGTGCAAGCGCATCGCTTACGGCAGCGGCGACGGTTTTCTGATGTTCCAGGCCGATCTGCTGCGTTACAAGGCTATGATGAGAGGCTGGGATATGGAATACCTCGTCACGGCTTTCGGCGTCACCTATGAAATTGACAACGACTTCCTCTCCCTCGCCCGCAAATATGATTATCTCAACAATCTGGCTTATGTGGTCGCTTTTGGATACGGCAACGACCAGACTTTCTACCGCGATTCACTCAATTACTGCGAGAGCCGCGAGCACGTCGTAACCAGTACCAATATCGCCAAAGAACTTAAGAACGACTACCTGCTTCTTCTCATGTGGGAAAAGCATATCAGATTTACCATCAGATACGGCTATTTCAACGTTGCGGACTACTACTACAAGTGCCAGCTTAAAATCTATGAGCAGACTGACAATATGCGTGAAGCCGGTATTATCTACAACGGTCTGGGCTACAACCGTATTATCATGGGTCACTACAATTACGCGAGTGATTTCTTCAATTCGGCTATCAACGTGTGGTATAAACTCGGCTTTGCCGATGAAATCGGTATGACTCTTTACAACATGGCGATCAACGAGATCCTTATGGATGAATACAGCGTCGCTATCGAAATGATCACTACCACCATTCGTATCATGAAATACCTGGATCAGATAAACCTGAAATACTGTAACATGTCCAAGCTCTACGGTATGCTGGTCTATTGCCACTACAAGCTTCACATCGAATACAACGCTCAGTTCTATCTCAACAAAATGGAGTACATCCTTCACCACCTCCTCTACTCCGAAGAAACTCCGGATTATACAGCATGGGACAATGAGCTTTTCCTCTTCTATATCAGCAAGGCCTTGCTCTGTAAAAATTCAGACCCGGAAAAAGCGCAGCTATTGTTTGACAAGGCAAAATATCACATGGAACGCGCCGATGATCTGTACTTCTTCGTGTATATGATTTTCGCTATTGAGCAGTCCACGTTCTACAAAGAAAAGGGCGATATGGATAATTTCAAGAAGGTCCTCAACAAGTGCATTGATCACTTCAAGAAACACGGCTGCAACGAAAAGGCTGACAGGCTTTTCGCTATTCTCAATAACAAGAATGTCGCAACCAAGAAGATGGGTTCGGGTCTTAAATCCGTAACCTCCTTCCAGCTTATCGAACTTGCCCGTCGTGTCGGTTCCGAGATTGAGCTTGACAAACAGAACAAGAATATACGCTTCCTTTCGTCCTGGCAGAAACTCATGAACAGCGATACAGTTGAAAATGTTCAGGCGCTTTACAAGAAATCGGTCAAGCTCATTAAACGCAATTTCAATGTTGACAATGTTTTCATGTTCTCTGTAAACGGCGACAATATTAACGCTGATTTCACCGAAAAGAATTCTGACATCAGCGGATTCCGCATGAACAATATTGTCGATTTCTTCCGCAATCCACAGCAGCCATTCGTTGTAACCCGCACAGAAAAGAGATTCTATGATTACTCCAAATTGATCAAAAACTTCGGCATCAATGAAGTTTTCTCAATGCTGTGTGTGCCTGTTTACGACGGCGAACAGCTTGATCATCTCTTCATCGCTACTATTATGTCTCACGATAATTTTGTACACAACTACGACATGCTCGATGAAGATGATCTGAATATTCTGAAATTCACGTTCCGTCAGTTGATCGATTCCACACACAGACTTCAGGCACGTCTCGAAATCCAGGAAATGAACGCCAAACTGGAAAAAACTTCGGTTACAGATATGCTTACAGGTCTTCTCAACCGTCAGGGCTTCGCAAAGTATCTTGACGAGGAATTCGACAAGCTGGCTGCCAAGAAGAGAACACGAGAAATTCCGACTACTGTTCTTTATATTGACCTTGACAATTTCAAGTTCTACAACGACACCTTCGGTCACGACATCGGTGACGTTCTGCTTGTGTCATTCTCCAAGCTATTCAAGGACATCGTTGGAGAAACCGGCTACAGCGTCCGCTATGGCGGCGACGAATTCCTTGTTATTCTTCCAGACGCCGATTCAAGCGAGGGCGAACGTGTCGCGAAGGCTATCTACAAGAAGCTGAATGACTCCAACGGCTTTGAGGGCGAAATCAAGTCCAAGATGGGTCACGACTTCGTGGTGCCAAAGAACAGACGCGTCAATTGTTCCATCGGCATCGCCACATCGCAGGAGGCAAGCATGACGGCTGTTTCGGAAGCTCTGAAGTGTGCCGACAGCGCGCTGTATGTGGTTAAGAAATCAACCAAGGGCAATTACAGAGTCTATCAGGGCGAAAGCCGTGAGGACGCTGAAAATCCGAAGAAAAAAAGAGCCTAATTTATAAGAGCCGCGTCCGGTCAGTCTTTGACTTGGACGCGGCTTTTTTCGCGCGGTTAATTATTTAATTTATATCACAATGAGTTTACAATTTATTGATTAATTCATACGTCGATTATGTTATAATTAAATAAAAAGTACATGACGCATTACAAATTTTTAGTGTTTGTAATCCATTGTGTCCTGTGCTTATTTCGCTTCTTTTTTGAAAGAAGATAAAAAATCGGAGGCTATTATTATGGCAAAATTTGTTTGTTCGGTATGCGGATATGTTTACGAAGGCGACGCTGCTCCCGAGACTTGTCCCGTTTGCGGTGTTCCCGCTTCTAAGTTCGTTAAGCAGGAGTCTGAAATGACTTGGGCGGCTGAGCATGTTGTCGGAGTCGCTTCTGATGTTCCCGAGGACATCAAGGAGGATCTGAGAGCTAACTTCAACGGCGAGTGCTCTGAAGTCGGTATGTATCTGGCTATGTCCAGAGTTGCTTATCGCGAAGGTTATCCCGAAATCGGTGCTTATTGGGAGAAGGCCGCTTTTGAAGAGGCAGAGCATGCTGCTAAGTTTGCCGAGCTCCTTGGCGAAGTTCTCACCGATTCAACCAAGAAGAATCTTGAGATGAGAGTCGAAGCCGAAAACGGCGCAACCGCCGGCAAGACCGACCTCGCAAAGCGCGCTAAGGCGCTCAATCTCGATGCTATCCACGACACTGTTCATGAGATGGCACGTGACGAAGCCCGCCATGGCAAGGCTTTCGCCGGTCTGCTCAAGAGATACTTCGGCTGATAACTGTCTGTCCGTCTTTATCCCCACATGAATTATCGCGGTGTATCACTTCTTTTGTGGTGGTACGCCGCGGTTTTAGTTTTCAAAAAATGTCTTTTATGAAGAGGTAATTGATTTGAAAAAATTTAAAGATCTGGAATATTCCCGCCCCGACATCGACCGGCTGGAGAATGATTTTCGCTCCTGCATAGAGCGTTTTGAAACCGCCGATTGCTTTGAAACCGCTCACAGGGCTTTTCTTGACTGGCACACTATTTCTGACGATTTTGAAACAATGTATGTAATTGCCTACATCCGCAACACCGCCAATATGAAGGACGAATTCTACAACGGCGAAATAGAATTCTTCAATGAGGCTCTGCCGCGGCTGACGCCGATTATGAAAAAATGGAACATTGCCATGACGGGCAGCAGATTCCGTCCCCAGCTCGAGGAACACTACGGAAGACATTATTTCCATGCCGCCGAAGTTGAAAACAGGCTCCTCAACGACGCGATTATTGAGCCGTCCATTGAAGAAAACAATCTCTCCACCGAGTATTCCAGAACCGCCGCTTCGTGTTCGACGGAATTTCGCCGAGAAACCTGCAATTTTTACGGTCTGCTTCGCCACATGCAATCCACGGACCGCGAGGAACGGCGTGAAGCATTCGAGGCATGGGCGGATCTCTACGAGAGCGTTGCGCCAACACTTGACGAGCTTTACGGAAAACTTATCGACGTACGCTGCCGGATATCCAAGGCACTCGGATTTGACAGCTATCTCGATTATATATATCTTGTCCGCGGACGTTACGACTACGGCGCGAAAGAAGTCGCCGAGTTCCGTGAGGCAGTACGGAAGTACATCACCCCCGTCTGCGACAGGATGTACAAAGAACAGGCTCAGCGGCTCGGTGTAGACAAGCTGCGGTTTTACGATGAAATGCTCGTTTTCCCCGACGGGAACGCAACTCCGATTGGCACTCCGGATGAACTTGTGCGGAAAGCCCGTGAAATGTATGCGGATATTTCACCGGAAACAAAGGAATTTTTCGATTTCATGACGGAGTATGAGCTTTTTGATCTCGTTACCCGCGAAAACAAACACCTCGGCGGATATTGCACTTCAATATCCAAGTACAACGCTCCGTTTATTTTCTCGAATTTCAACGGAACATCCGCCGACGTGGACGTTCTCACCCATGAAGCGGGACACGCATTTGAATTTTATTATGCCTCCCGTCACCTGCCCCTGTCAGCACTGTCTAATTCAACCAGCGAAATATGTGAGATTCATTCCATGAGTATGGAAATGTTCGCATATCCCTATATGGAGAGCTTCTTCGGAGAAAATGCAGACAAGTACCGTTATGCCCACTTCACGGAGGCATTAAAAACCATTCCCTATCTTGTCAGTGTCGATGAATTCCAGCACAGAATATTTGAAAATCCCGGATCGGGTCCAGCCGACTGGCGCAGATTTTGGAAGGAGACCGAGCAGAAGTACATGCCGTGGCGCGATTACGACGGCAATGAGTTCCTCGAAGGCGGTGCGTTCTGGATGCAAAAGCAGCACATATTCCTCTACCCCTTCTACTACGTCGATTATGCTCTGGCACAGATGGGGGCGTTTTCGCTCTTCCGCAGAAGAATTGAAAACGACGGCGCCTGGGAACATTATCTGAAGCTTTGCTCCATAGGCGGAATGTACGGTTACACTGAGACTCTTGAACGTGCGGGCATTCCCATTCCTCTCAGCGACGAGGTTATAAAAGAAACTGCCGAATTTGCAGAAAAACAGGCCGGGGCATTCAAATCAAAGCTATGATTATAAAAAGCCGTTCCGATACTTCCCTCACGGGAGCCGGAACGGCTTTTTACGTGAAATTGTCAGTCTACGCGAGCGTATCTGTAACTGCCATTGCCTGTTTCAAATTCCGATATCCTACTCTCCCCGCTGTCAACAAATCCCATGTACGGTTTTCCCTCATCGGTGTAGAATACATAAACATTATATCCTGAATCGTCGGCTTCGTAGCGGACATACCCCTGCTGCTCCGCAGTGCCGCTCGCATAGTACGCGACAAAGCTTCCATCCGCATTTATCAGCACGGAAGCTGCCGTATTGTCGCCGTCTATGAAGTATCTTCCTGCTAAGCGTTCAATTGGGTCGGAGCGGTCTGTTCCTTCATCCGCAGCAGAACTGACCGAAGTGCTATCTGAATTCTGTCCTGACGAAACAGATGACACTATTTCTCCGTCTGAACCACATGATGAAATTACAATCAGCAGCGACGCAAGACTGGCAATGAGAATTGCTCTCCCCCATCCTGACTTTAATGAATAATACACAGCTATTCCTCCTATTATTTTTCGCACGATGTGCTTAATATGTCTATATCTTCAAACATGAATTGCAGTCTGTGAGTTCTTTTGGATGTGTGAAAATGACCGCAGTACCACTTTTTATACTCCACACTTTCCTCTATCGTGTCAAGCCATTCCTCTGTACCGGTGTCAACACGGGTCTGATCTATTCCTTTGATAAAAACCTCGATTGGCTCATATTTCAACGGGCATGTGTGACTCAGAATTATATCCACCTTCCTGCCGATGCTGTCGAGCTTATTTTCCACATCCTGCCTGATCTCCGGCGACGGCTGTTCGTTTTCAAACCAATTCCACCCCTTCGCGAGACGGATATTTTTATCAACGCTGTATGCCCCGCCTATTACTATGCATTTATATCCGTCGAAATCATAAACCTCGCCATCTTTTGCGTAAATTATCTTCGGATACTCCTCCTCGTACCAAACCGTGCCGCCCCGGTATTCCTTGGTCTTTATGCCTTCAACCTGCCACGGTCGCATTTCGTGGTTGCCGTGAATGCAGAATGTCGTAAACGGGAAGCTGTTTACAAAATATTTTCGGCTTGCGTCCCTTTCGTTTCCGTGATAGTTGAGCGCGGCGTCTCCCAATATTATCATAACGTCCTCCCACGTTGGTCTCATCCGGGCTGCGAATTCATAATATCTTTGAAAATAGCCGTGAGTGTCTCCTGTGATATATGTCATCCGGTTATACCCTTTCTACTGAAAAATAATTGGCGACGCTCACAGTATCAAACTGCGAAAACGCCGCCGTACCCGAATGAGCTTGCTGACGTATCTCCGCGTGTTCGGATGGCGCAAGCTGAACGGTTCAGCTTGCATATATTTTCGCCAAGGCAGCCAAAACCGTTGCAATACTTTTTGCATTAACGAGAGAAATTTTCGTTTCCCTTGGATTTCCGGCAAAATATGGCGGAAAATTGCAAGCCACACGTGCGCGGAGAGATACGTCAGCAGGCTCTAATACTATTTGATATCTACCCCGCCAAAACTGACAGCAACATAAATATGTACTACCGGTGCGCCAGGCATATCGGACGATATATATTTGTTGTCTACACCTCCGAAGCTGGCAGAGGTCTGCAAATCAACCCTGCAGCCCGACGGAAGAAATATGTCAACTCCTGCAAAAGCTGTATTGATGGATATTGTTACGTCATTGTCTATAATTGAGTTGCGCAGATCAAGGTGGCCTGCGCCAAAGGTAACGTCCATGCTGCAACCGGGAAATACCTTGCCATTGTAATCGGGTTTTACCTCCCCAAAAGAGCCTTCAAAAACGGGTATAGAACCGTCCTGAGGAATCTCGGGGATAGTGAATGTAATGTTTTTTTTGGGGCTTTTCAAAGTATTGAGTATTATACTGGCGCCGAAAAGGATTATTAACGCCGGAATGATAAACTTTTTTATATCGCCTATAACATCGTTTTGCTGAAGGAACAGCACCGCGCCAAGCGATATCAGACACAGCGATACAAATTTGTTTGCACCGCGTGTAAACAGCATCACAAGACCTGGCAGAATGATAAAAACTGTCCACCAGCCCTTAAAAAACACCGTGAAATGATCTATGATTTCAAGCGCTGACAGTGCATATCCCACTCCTATGGCAACAATTATTATTCCTACTATTATCGAAAAAACCTTGCTTTTCATTTGATTCTAAACCCTCCTGTAATAAATTATTTCCGTCATTCGCCTGTCGGTTCAGCTTCCGTGACTGTTGATTCTTCTGAGCTGTCTTCTGAAAATTTCCTGCGGTCGGCAAGCCAGAATCCTGTGGTTACCAATGCCATATACGGTACCAGTATCACCAGGCTCGGAAGCAGATAAATAAACGGTATCGGTATCAGCTTATAGAACAACTCCAGCAACGGATTCCCCACAGGTCTGATTGAATAGAAATAATTTGCCTTTGGATGAAGTCCGGTGTTGATCAGCAGGAGATTTACTAAAAAGACAATAAATGTAATTACCGTGATCACGACACAGGTCTTTGGAAGATCACTGAATTTCGGCCGGTACAGTCCGAATGTCACTATTGCCACTGCCATTATTGCCACCATGTAATGCGTGCCGAAGTATCCAAGCATTCTCGGCAGGAAAATCGAATAGTGGTCAAATCCAAGACCCGGCATTATTATTGCGAGCGACGCGCAGATGGAGCCGACAAAAAAACAGAAGCTCATAAGCATTTGCATGTCAAACATGACGGCTACCGGAATAAGCAGCATATTGATGTTGCAGAGATGAAGCGGCAGCTCTCCCCACCAGTTGAATCCGTTGGTTGTCGCCGCGGTCATTTCATCATAGGCAGTGTCAATGGAAAGGAAGTATTTATAAGCTATAAAGCCTATAAGCGTGAGAATTGCTGCCGAGGCAATAACTATGCGTCTGGCACGTTCGCTCTTATTGCGCATAATAAGCGTTGCGGCAATAAGCAATGCGACGAAAAACGCCGTCACAATAAAAAAAGTAAGATTAAACGGCTTCATTATTGCGAAATTTTCCATATCTGCTCTCCCCTACTAAGTGCTGAATTAACCGGAAGAAAATGCTCTGCCTGTTTAATTCAGTATAGCACATCGGATAAAATATGTCAATAATATCCCGAATAATAAAATATTTTGTATAATATGCAGAATCGAATCTCTCATATCAATTAAAAATACGGAGCAGTTATAATAAAATAACCTGCTCCGTAAATAATTATAACGGTTAACAACCGCAATTATTCTGCATACGACGATCCGGCTGCATCCGCAGACGAACTGATTATGATACATATCGCTATCTGCTGAGCCGCAGCCATTGCGATTGCTGAAGCGCTTGATGTTGCCATGGCAGCCTGAGCGGTATCGTAAAGATCGGTGGTCAGCATGGCTGCATGCATCAGGCGGGTCTTTTTGTCAAGCCCCAGAAGACCGTACCCCTTCTGCTTGGCGAGAAATCCGTCTATTTCAATAATTGTGTCACGGAGTCTCTCTACGTCGTCATCTAATATCGAAACCGCAGCAAGTGTCGAAAGATCCGTATTCACGCCGAATTTTTTACCCGATTCCCTGAGCGAGTCGTAAAGTTCATTGAGGTGATCCACCTTATTGTGCGCGGTGCCCTTGGTAAGCCCCAGAACATGCGAAACCTTGTGAATGCTGCTCTTGCTCGAGAATTTGATCTTAAGCAGATCATAGCACTTTTCCATGTCGTCAATAAGATCAGTATTGTCCTTTTCGCTCAGCGCCAGAAGTCCCGCAAGCACGCTGTCCTGCTCATTGGTGAGGAACGGGTGCTGCTCCTTCATCAGATCGTATATTTCCTTGCCTCTGTTTATTACGCGTTCAAAATCAGCCTGATCAACGTTATCGGCAAGCATAATCGCAAGCTGGGCGGAGTATTCCGAACGGTTGAATTTCTTCTTGATAACGTTGTAAAAAGAGGAGACCTTTTCAAAATGTGCCAGAGGATCTTCCTTCATAGAAAGATTGGCCGCAAATGGCGTCATTACATTACCTTTGAGATATGAAAGCATTCCCGATCTTTTTTTGATGATCTTCTTGCATTCCTTCAGTTTTGCTTCGTCGGCTTTGAATCCGTGGGAGGTAAGAGCGTTTGACGCAACAGGATAGATGAGCAGACTCTCTCCTCTGAATACTTTCTTAATCACGTCCCGGTTGTAAATGAAGTTCTCACACAACGCTGTAGTTTTTTCGTCCATGATCAGATTGGCTCCTTTGATTAATTATGAATTCGGACACAAATTATCACATCGACTTGCGTACAAGAATCATTGCGACCGCCTCGATCAGTCCCAGCACTACAAGGGCAATCTTGCCCGTCCGCTGCGGCTTCTTGATGTAAACTGGGGTAATAAATCCTATGCCCACCAGTACGGCGGTTGCCTGATAAAAATATTCGCTTGCCAGCACGCCGCAGGCATCCAGCACATAAATGATCGGCAAAACCAGCACTATGGTAGTTACAGGCACTCCAAGATAGCTTTTGCGATGTCCCGACTCCTGCTTCTGTCGGTTTTCCTCAAGCACGTTGAAGTAAGCCAGACGGATAACGGCGGCTAATGTGAGAAAAACCGCGGCTATGCCGGATGTTACCTTATTATTCGACAGTGAATAAACAAAAACCCCCGGCGCCATACCAAATCCTACCAGATCGCAAAGGGAATCAATTTGTATGCCAAAGCGCTTTTGATCCTCGTCGCGATCCTTCTTTGTGGAAGCCACAGTGCCGTCAAACATATCGCATAGCCCCGCAAGCATCATAAACCAGATAGAAAGCCAGCTGTTTCCGCCTATTGCCAGAAAAACTGCGACACAGGCTGATATCATTCCCAGATATGTAAGTACAACAGTATAATTGTAATATCCGATAATTCTGCGGTTCATCTATCAACACTCCGATTTAAAAGTCATTGCTTTTCAAAATGCTACGTTTTGGTATTTTACATCCAAAGCCTAAAATAATTAAAGGTTTATTCAATATTTAAATGTGACAACATATTGAAATTTCAACATGAAATGGTGTATAATACTGTATGCTTATTATATACCAAAATAATACGTATGTCAATGAGAATATTGACCTGCTGTAGTTTTTTTATTTTTTGAAGTACATGTCACCCGATTATTCGATGTTGACTTTATCCGCAATGTATCTTTGACCTTTTTGCGGAAAATATGATTTGAGGTTGAGTATTATCAAATGGCTAAGCTACTAAAAATCAGTGACAAATACAAAAAAATATTCTGGGCTGTATTTTCACCGCTACTCGCCCTGCTGACAGTGTGGGCTCTTTTAAAACAGAATAAGAACGTTTCCCTGAAAGCCATTATCCACACAGCTGTCGGCGCGGATAAATTCTGGTTTTTGTTGGCGGTGTTGAGTTCCTTATTATATATCGTTTTCGAGGGCTTCGCCCTTTGCTCTATTCTCAGGGGCGCGGGATTCAGACCAAAGCAGAGAAACGGCTTTCTTTACAGCACGGCTGACATCTATTTTTCCGCGATCACTCCTTCCGCTACCGGCGGACAGCCTGCCTGTGCTTATTTTATGCTCCGTGACGGCATTTCCGGCGGTGTGACTACCGCAGTTCTCCTGCTCAATGTCATGATGTACACATTATCAATTGTTGCGCTGGGCATAATATCCGTGATAATATGTCCGAATTCATTTGCTCAGTTCGGGCTGCCGGCTAAGCTGCTTATTATCGGAGGAGCAACTGTTCAGCTTATTCTGACGGCATTTTTTATTGCTATATTAAAAAACGGCGATTTTATTTTTGATTTACTCTCAAGATCGGTTTCGTTTTTGGGCAGAAAAAAAATCATCCGCAACACAAAAAAGCCTCTTGACAAGCTTAAAAAGGCACAGGCGGATTACACCGCTTGTTCGCAGCTTTTCTCCCGGAATTACAAGCTGCTCTTTACGGCTTTTTTCTGGAATTTTCTTCAGAGGCTCTCACAGATTTTGGTTTCCGCACTCCTCTTCATCTCGATTGGAGGCAATCCCGAACTCAGCACGGATATTTTTGCCAAGCAATGCCTGATTACCATTGGGTACAATTTTGTACCTCTGCCTGGTGCTATGGGAGTTGCCGATTATCTGATGCTTAACGGCTTTTCAGGGCTTATGGATCGTCAGATGGCTTTTCATCTGGAAATGCTCAGCCGCGGTATGACATTCTATATCTGCGTGTCGCTCAGCGGACTGGTCACTTTCGCAGGCTATCTCTTCAAAAGAAAAAGGAGAAGAAGGAAAACATGAAATTATTCAGACTGTTTTTTCCGGAAAAGCTTAAGCTTCACGGCTGGATAGCAATCGCGGCTGTTATTCTCATGAACACTATTGTTTACTACGGCAGCAGATTGCTTACTTCTTCCTCCTATCATTACGACTTTACCACTTCGCTTGATAGCAGGATTATGTTTATTCCAGCATTTATTCTTATTTACGGTCTGTTAGGATATGCTCAGTGGATCTTTGGCTACTACTGGTCCGCGTGCGAAGACAAAAAAACCGTCTTATTCATCTTCGGCGCAGAGATAATTGCAAAGATCCCTTCGATGATTATTTTTCTGATGATTCCTACTACTATGACAAGACCGGATATTATCGGCACCGATTTATTCAGTCTCCTTGTCAGGTCACTGTATGTTATGGATACTCCGGATAATCTTTTCCCATCGTTCCATGTGCTCGAAAGCTACATGCTGCTCAGAACGCTGCCCCTGCTGAAAAAAGCCCCGAAGTGGTACAGGATGCTTACGCCTATTGTCTCTCCTTTGGTGATCATTTCTATTCTGTTCGTCAAACAACACCTCATTGTGGATATTCTCGGAGGCATTGCGGTTTGTGAATTCGGTCTGCTGACCATGAATATAATTTACGCCGCTGTGGCAAACAGCCCAAGGAAAGACATCATCATCAGTAAACTGAAAAAAGCCGCGTCTCTTTATCCTGCACAGAATTAAAAAGCCTGCTATAAAAAACTAAAAATCCTCGCTTTTGTCTTAACAATGACGCAAAGCGAGGATTTTTTTATCGGACAAATCATTAATCAAAGAGCGATCTCACGATGTGATTGGGTTCGTAATCTTTGAGGTGCTTGTGCAGCAGATCGAAATTCGGTTTCCTGTAACGGCTGTTATGACAGTCCGTGCCGAATACTATCGGATAATCGTCCCTAATAAACGGTTTGATCATCCTTCTTGACTTCCAGCCGGTAAAGACCGATGTGTTGAACTGAAATACCGCGTCAGGTATATTCAGAATGTCATTGTAGTCGGCGGAACTGAATATATCTATATACCGGTCAAGATGCGCTATGATTATCTGCTTTTTGGTGCGATAGCTTATCTCCTCTATCTCCTCCCCCATCCATTTGCGGTATTTCTCATATGGGATCTCAAGAAGAATTGTATTCATCTGCTGATTTGCAAGAAGCTCAATGTCCGGCGTATCACACAGATTATGTTCCAGCGCTATCTCAGCCGCAAGCATTATGTTGGGCATCTCTTCAAACGCGCCGCAGTTCTTAAGCTTGTCGTATGCGGCACTCCGCCGCTCAAGGAATTTTTTGACGCTCATTTCGTGCCTTCTGTAGTGGGGAGTCGCTACAATATTCCGCACGCCCTGCGACATCTGCATTTCTATCAGCTTGACGCTCTCTTCAATGTTTGCGGCGCCGTCATCTATTCCCGGCAGAACATGACAGTGAAAATCTGTATCAAAGAAATTCATATTATCCCCCTCTTAGAGCCTGTTTAGATTCTCCGCGTATGCGGATTGCGCCGTCAGATTTTTCGCCAGATGAAGCCAAAACCGCAGGCAATACTTTGTGTATTAACGAGGA
>ONWI01000195.1 GCA_900321515.1 uncultured Eubacteriales bacterium
CTTCGGGTATGCCCAGAATGTCATAGACAAGTCCGCTGTAGAAGTCCACGTTGGCGCATATCGGCTTCTTCCATGTGGGAATATATGGGGTGATGCCCTTGACAAGTATCGGCGCGCGGAATACCGTGCCGTCAAGAATCGCGCGGATGGTGCCGTTGGGCGACTTCCACATTTCACTGAGACTGTACTCCGTCATTCTGGCGGCGTTGGGCGTGATGGTCGCGCATTTGACGGCAACGCCGTATTTCTTTGTGGCTTCGGCGCTGTCAAATGTAACCCTGTCGCCGGTCTCGTTGCGTTTCACCAGTCCGAGATCGTAGTATTCCGTCTTAAGATCGACATAGGGGCATATGAGTATGTCCTTGATCATCTTCCAGATGACGCGGGTCATTTCGTCGCCGTCCATCTCGACAAGCGGTATCTTCATCTGTATTTTTTCCATTGTAACCATTCCTTTGCTATTGATTGAAGGATTACCCTTCTCTGACGTCGAATTCCTTGTAAGGTCTGTGATGTCCGACATATTTGTATGCAGGACGGATGATCTTGCCCTTGTTGATGACCTCCTCGAGGCGGTGCGCGCTCCAGCCGGAAATTCTGGATATGGCAAATATCGGTGTGAAGAGCGCTTCGGGTATGCCCAGAATGTCATAGACAAGTCCGCTGTAGAAGTCCACGTTGGCGCATATCGGCTTGAAAAGATGTCTGCGGCTTGCGATGGTCGCCTTGGCAATGCGCTCCACCCGGTCGTAGAATTCAAACTCGCGCTCTCTGCCCTTGGCGGCCGCCAGCTTCTCCGCGTATTGCTTCAGAATAACCTCGCGCGGGTCGGAATAAGTATAGACCGCATGTCCTATGACGTAGATAAGTCCGTTTTTGTCAAACGCCTGCTTGTCAAGAATTCTGATGAGATAATCGCGTATCTCCTCTTCATCCTCCCAGTTTTTGACATTTGCCATGATTTCCTCCATCATGTGCTTGACCTTGAGGTTCGCGCCGCCGTGGCGGAAACCCTTGAGTGAAGCTATGGAAGCCGAAAGAGCGGAATATGTATCCGTACCAGAGGAAGTCACCACATGGGCGGTAAACGTGGAATTGTTGCCGCCTCCGTGCTCCGCGTGAAGCACCAGTGCCACGTCGAGCACCTTTGCCTCCAGCTCGGTGAACTGACCGTCGGGGCGCAGCATATAGAGCAGGTTCTCCGCGGTGGAATACTCCGGTTTAGGATTCTTTATCACGAGATTCTCGTCCAGCACAATGTGCTGATAGGCATGATACAGATAGGTCGCCATCGCCGGCATTTTTGCTATTATCTGCATCGACTGGCGGAGGATATTCGCGGGGGAAATGTCCTCCGGACTGTCGTCGTAGGAGTACAGGGTGAGCAAGCCTCGCTGCAGGCCGTTCATGATGTTTTCGCTCGGCTTGTTCATGATGACGTCACGCGTAAATTCATTGGAAAGCGGACAAAAGCCAGACATGACCTCCTTGAACTGCTCAAAATGCTCGCAGCTCGGCAGATCGCCGAAAAGCAGCAGATAGGTCGTCTCCTCAAAAGCATAACGCTTGTCCTTCATACCCTCGATGAGGTCGTATACATCGTAGCCCTGATAATAGAGCGAGCCTTCGTCGGGCATCTTCTTGCCGTCCACAGTCTTGGTAGCGACAACGTCGGATATTTCGGTCAGTCCGGTCAGCACGCCCTTGCCGTTGGAATCGCGCAGTCCGCGCATTACGCCGAATTCTTCATACAGATTCACGTCGATCATGCCCGAGAGCATGGCGTTGTTGTAAAACTCATCAAAGAGATCGGTCTTGCTCTGCTCAAAATGTACTACTTCAAAATTATTCAAATATCTCATCTCCCGTTTGTTAGCGCCTGCTGGCGTATCTTCGCGTGTGCGTAGTTGCGTTAGCTGAACAAGTTCAGCTAACGGATTTTTCGCCGGATGAAGCCAAAGCATCATCCATATACTTTGCAGGATAAGCTGTGAAAATATTAGCTTTTCTTGAGATTCGGCAAAAAATGACGATATACAAAATGAACGCAAGACGCACGCAAAAAGATGCCGGAAAGGCACTTAGGATCAACAAGCGGAACTTTTTCTCGGAGCCTGTCTGATGCTCTATGCGAAAAAAGAGCAAAGACGGGGCATTTTTCGATAAGTAAATGTCCGCACCTTTGCTCCAATACTCCGCTTTTATTATTCAATATAATAAACCAAAATTAAAGTTTTGTCAAGCAAGAATCCCTGTCAGTTATCTAAAAGATTTTGTTCATATTGTTCAATCATCGCAGCTAAGAGCCTGCTGACGTATCTCCGCGTGTACGAATGGCGCAAGCTGAACAAGTTCACCTTGCAGATATTTTCGCCAAGGCAGCCAAAACCGCAGGCAATTCTTTGTGTATTACTAAAATATGGCGGAAAGATATGCCAGCTGCCTAAGGCAGCGTGCCAGACATGCGTGGAGAGATACGTCAGCAGGCTCTAAAGGCTGCATATTATATTCTCAAGCAGCTTTCTGCGGCAGCCTCCGCTCTGCCTGCGCGGGGTGCAGTTGACTAAAACGCTGTCCTCCCCTATTACCTCTATGTCGTCCCAGTCGATGATGCAGTCATCCTCTCTTCCAAGCAGTCCGAAAAGCCGCGCCCTCCCGTATATCACAATGGCCACCAGACGCGCGTCACATGTATCCACCTCAACATCACTGACATATCCCAGTCTCGCTCCGTTTTTTATGTTTATTACCTCTTTATTCCTCAGATCAACAATTCTGCAATTCATATCATACCCCTCCGGTATAGCTTATAGTCTTGCCTCACGCTATTAATTATATTATGTTGCCATTAAAAAATGTGTGTAAGGGATAATGTTATCTATATTTTAATAGTTTTTTCATATTTGATATTGATATTTCGCATTCATATACTTTATAATGGTATATATTATTCTTACGGAGATGGTTTTTTGTTTCAACCCGCAATGTCAAAGTATAAGGATGAGATATTCGACAACCTGAAAAAGCTGGTTGCCATTCAGTCGGTAGCAGTCAGAGACAAATGCGACGGGAGCCGTCCTTTCGGCGACAAGTCTGCCGAAGCGCTTGAATTTATGACTGATTTAGCCGAAAGACTCGGCTTTGTCACCGAAAACTGCGGAAATTTCGCCGTTCACGCTCAGTTCGGTGATGGAGGCGACGATGATTACGCCGCCGTGCTATGTCATGTGGACGTGGTTCCCTCGGGCGAAGACTGGCACACGGATCCCTGGAAGATGACCGAAAAGGACGGCTTCATCTACGGCAGAGGAGTCGCCGATGACAAGGGCGCGGCAATGGTCGCGCTGTACTGCATGAAGGCAATGATGGACAACGGTGTTGCTATGAAACGCCCCATTCGCTGCATTTTCGGCGGCGGAGAGGAAATCGGCATGGACGATATGCAGCATTATTTCTCAAAACATTCTCTGCCTTCATTCGCTTTCACTCCGGACGCGGATTATCCCGCCTGCAACTGCGAAAAGGGAATCCTTCACCTTCAATTCACCGGAAAAACCGATCCGGCGATTCTGTCACTTAATGGCGGCGACGCCATCAATTGCGTCATCGCGCGATGCACCGCCCGGATTGCGTGCGAAAATGAAACAGCGGTCAGAGTTTGCGGCAAGGTCAACGCTTCTGGCGCGGTCTGTTCAACTGAGGACGGCATTTTTGACGTCAAGGGACTTTCCGCTCACGCAATGTGTCCAGAAAAGGGCATTAACGCCGCCTCTGAACTGCTTCTTGCGCTCGACGCCTGCGGTGTCCTCTCGGAAGGCAGCGCGGAATACTTCTTTGCGAAAATGCTCTGCGGCGACACGCGCGGCAAAAAAATCGGTGCCGCATGTTCCGACGAAATGTCGGGCGAAATGACCGTCAACATCGGCACAATCGCCTCTGAAGACGGCGTTACCTCTCTCGGCATTGATATCCGCTACCCTGCGACGCTCAGGAGCGACAGAATTATTTCCGTTATCACTCAGACGGCCGCGGAATACGGCGTCGGCGTCAAAGTGACGAGCGAAAACCCGCCGCTCTACATTCCATGCGACCATCCGCTCATCAGGGCGCTCGGCGATTGCTACACAGAAATCACCGGTCAGCCAATGATTCCGGTGGCAATGGGCGGCGGCACTTACGCCCGCGCACTCCACGGAAGAGGCGTCGCCTTCGGTCCGGTATTCTCCGGCTCCGTCCCGTGCAATCTCCACATGGCTGACGAGAATTTTTCCGTGAATGAATTCATGCTTCACGCCGAAATATGCTACAGGGCAATGTGCCGCCTTGTGACCCTTGAAAATGAATAACGCGCTGCGCAGGCTCGGTATTAAACGGGGAGACATCCTTGTCCTTGCCGCGCTTCTGATTGTCTCGGCGGCACTCGGAATATTCCTTGCGACCAACCGGACTGAACCGCAATATGTCTCGGTTAAGGCTGACGGAAAGGAAATCGCGCGGCTCCCTCTCAGCAAAGACTGCGTATACAGAATAAATGACGGCAACACCATTGAAATCCGCGACGGAAGCGTGCGCATGAGCGAGGCTGACTGCCCCGACAAAATATGCGTTAAAACCGGTCGGATCTCCCGCAGCGGACAGTCCATTGTCTGTGCTCCCCACAGGGTGACGGTTACAATCACAGGTAACAGCGAAAAAAAGCCTTACGACGTAATAACAAATTAATAAAGGATGATTCAAATGAACAATGACGCAAAAACATTCAGCTATCTTGCTTATGTCGGGCCGCTCTTTCTGGTCGGACTTTTCAGCGATATCCGCAAAGATCCAACCCTCCGCTTCCATCTCAATCAGGGAATGGTCCTCTTCATCTGCGAACTCGCCGGAATGATACTCCATTCCATAGTCAACTCCATACTCGGCGGAATAATCCTGCTCAACATCATTCCCGCGCTGCTATTTGCCTTCGTGGCGCTCGGCTCGCTGGTGCTCTCACTCATCGGTATATTCAATGTCGCGGGCAACAGGCTCAGCCCCCTGCCGATCATTGGCGTAGTCAATATTCTCAATTGACCGGAGTGATGGGGTTGTCTGTCAGAATTATCAGGCTGTTGTCATCAGCGCTGGTGCTGTCGCTGATGCTCGGCATCGTAAGCGGCTGCGGTAAAGCCGAAAAAAAGCACTTTGTCATGCGGACATTCAGCACCTTCGGCTCGGAGGATGATGCTAAGGCCTATTCGGAGATATTATCGGAATACACCAAAAGCCACAGGAACGTCGTCATCAATGACACCACCACCACCAGATCGGGCAGCTACAAGATGGAGCTTTCCATTGCCTCCACATACCGAGGAGCCGGCACTCCCGACGTCATATATTATTCCGCAATTAAAGACATGAGCGAGCTTTCCGACTTCTTTGTGACCATCGACGATATCCGCAGGGACTATCCTAAATTCGCGTCCAACATTTCGGACGCGGTGATAAACAGCGCCGCCGCCGACAACGGCGGAAGATATTGCATTCCCGTTCGCGGACAGTGGCAGGGCATAGTCATCAACGCAGCCCTGTTTCGCAGAAGTTCACTGAAAATTCCCGAAAAATGGGACGATATAGTGCGTGCTGCCATGCATTTTGAAAAGAGCAAAGTGTCCCTCTTTGCCAACACACTGGATGAAAGCGGAGCGCTTATCGAATATATGGTGCGCGGACTGGGCGGAATCGACTCGCTTAATTCCGCTATGAACGGTTCTCCTGACAAAAACTGGAACACTGTGCTTGAAGCTGTGAATATGCTTGACGAGCTTAACGCGTTTCCGGAAATGCCCAAGGGTTCTTTTGACGACCTTATTTCCCCTTCCGACCTGAAACACACCTCAGCCAAAAAACTCCCCTCCCCGGTGGAGCGATACAACAGCGGCAAGGCTGCAATACTGCTTATGGACAACACCATGTGCGGTCAGATCAACGCCGATATCGACAGCAGCTACATCGCCCTGCCGGAAGTCGGAACCGTCAGACCTCCGGAATTTACCACAGCATCCAATTCCTATCCTACACACGCGATCTCAGGACCGGTATATCCGCCGATTACCGCCAACACCCTGCCGCCGGAGGATAACGAATCCACCGTCCGCCGTTCCCCCGACCCCACCGGAACCACCGGGACAAACAAAACAACCGTGACGAGCCAAACCACCGTGACTACCGAAACCGCAGATCAGGATCAATCGGATGCCGACAGCACACCTGTAAAAAACGAAAACGGACTGTATGTCAGCTTTACCGAAGGATTCTACATAACCAAAAAGGCGTACTACGACATGGCAAAGCGGGAGGACGTGCTTGACTTCGTTGAGGCGTTCTTTAACGAAAAGAACGCCGTGAAGCTCTGCGGCAATTATCAGGCTCCCGCTCTGAAAACAATAACAAAGGATACAAGGAACGGTCTTACCGGCAAATCAAATATATACAACGGCGTAATCAAATCCGTGCAGACCGCCGACAGCTTTGTTGTCACCACTCAGACTCAGGCAAACAGCTTCTTCTGGGAACACTGTTCGCTAGCTGTCTCCAGCATGTCCAAAGGGATTCTCTCACAAAAGGAAGCTCTCTCAATGATTGCCGACACGCAGATCTCGGTTAAGGACATTTACGAAAAGCGTACGCAATGAAAGGATCTTTTTTGATGTACAAAAACAAATCCGCCGCCCGATCCAGAATTATCGTATGGACATCTGTAATCGCGTGTACGGCGGTTATGATACTGTCCGCGGCAGCCGCCTCCGGCATGTACCGTCCGAGCAGCGATTTATTCACATCGACTCTCTGCAGAAATCTTGCGCTTCTCTGCGAGCAGTCGGACTGCGGACTCAGCAAAACTCAGCTGAGTTTAATTGAGCACGCCCAGATAAAAAGCATTCGCTACGATGACGCTTCCGACGGGAAAAGGCTTTTCTCTGCCAGACTTATTCTATGCGCTCCTGTCGGCATCCCGGCGGCATATACGGATAACCCATCTGAGTATCTCCGGGAGACTGCCGATAATATGTTCAACGGAAATTCCGAGGAAATAGAGATCATCGGAATTTGCGGCGACGGAGAAAGCGACAATCTTCCGGTCATCGACATAGAAACGCTCACTAAGATTGCTGAGGCTGCCGAAAGAGCGTGGCAAAACGAAAATCTGACCTCCAACAAGAGCTTTGAATACGCTCTCACCGATATGATAATCCCTGAGCCGTTTCCTGACAGGGTATTCGTGGAAGGCGGCAGCCTTGAGCCCGCTTACGAGGACTGGCTCGACGAATGCGCCGCTCAGTTCGCCGCCGAAGGCTTGAAGGTGGCAAAGGACGGCGGCACATCCGGGGAAATTGACGATATCCGTGCTGCAATGGAGCAGTTTGCCACGCCTTATCTCTGTTCGGTCAGGAATATCTCCCTGACCCGTAGCGAAGAAAAAAATGGAATTCTCACGCTTTCTTTCGATTCGCTCGACGTAATCTCCACGCTTTCCACGGCAAAGAAGCCCTCGGTCGCCGCCCTCAACAAACTCGCGGGAGTATACTCCGACGAAAGGGCGCTTAAGGTCTCTATAGACGTTGACCTCACCGAATTTCTCTCCGGCGGCGGAAGACTTAAGCTGCCTTTTTTCCAAATGATCCGCGCCGTCACGGGATACGGTTCCTCCGTGATTACACCTCTCACCAAAATTAAAATTCCGGACTCCACCCAGGTGATAGCAGGCAAATCCAACGGTCAGTGGCCGCTGGAATTCAAGCGAGCCAAGGGCGACGGCAATGTTGTCATTGATGTAATAAGCATAGACGAAGCCGGCTCGGAATCTTCCGTGCTGAAAATATTTCTCACCGACGGAGGCAAAATAACTGTCTGCCTGAAAAAAGGGAGATACCGCCTGAATATGGCAGTCGGTTCCACCTATTACGGAAGCAAGGAATACTTCGGTGCCAACGGAATCTACATGCGCGATACAAACAATATCTACACAATTCCTTCAAATGGTCTTAAAACCGTACTTGTGGAGAAACAGCCGGGAGAAAGCATGAATTTTTCCGACTACCTGCTTTCTCAGGAAACAGACCCTTCACTTATTGACAGATACGATTTTTAAAATTATAATAAAATCATAATACAAAAATATACCCCATCGAAAAAGTCATGCGTTATTCGATGGGGGTAATAGTATTTGGCTATGTTCAACTACTTGTCTGAGTTTACAGACAATCAGAATTAATCAACGCTGAAGTTAAAATCACCATTTTGGCATTTTCTGTCTGTCTCAACGATAACGTACACTGTGCCGGCTTCAATGTATCCGTTATGTGAATTAATCTCATTGCCGCCGCTAATTGAAAACAGTTCGGTTTTGGTGCCATAGAAGTCATAATAAACTTTAGCGCTTCCGGATTCCAATTTTGCCGAATACTTGATGTCGCCTTCGCCCGTACTCTTCAGCTTAAAAACTATCCTGCCATCAAATGAGTAGAAGCTCATAAACGCAGAAGACGTTTCGTTCAAATGAACAATACCGACGGCTTTATAATTTGACGAATATTCGCTGCACCCTGCCAATGTGAGCAGCATAAAAACTGCGACAACTAAAGATAATATCTTTTTCATAAATCCTCCTCAAAAAAGTCAAATCTGCCGACTATAAGAGCAAAAAAGGCTGTGTTTCAGCGATTCGGTGTTTTGAATTCGTAACATCTTCAAATTTTTTCCTCAAGGATATTTCAATAGGATATCCTTCGTAAATCCAGATTTGCTCACCCAAATATCTTATCACAACAATCAGCCAAAGTCAATCCATA
>ONWI01000116.1 GCA_900321515.1 uncultured Eubacteriales bacterium
AAGAGGGAGGCAATATCCGGCTCCCTCTTTGAGGGAGCTGTCAGCGAAGCTGACTGAGGGAGTGCTTAAGTTGTGGATAGTGCTTTTACAATCGCCTATTGCAGACAATAGTCAACTGCTCAGATTCCCGTCAAAATGCTGTCATTTCTTCAACAACCAATCTGAATATCCATTCAAATCAAAGAACCGAGTTTTATTTTAGAAAAACAGTTATGGGAATCTGAGCAGTTGCACTAATTTTATTATTCTATATAGCTTATTTCATAATCCGAATAATACTTCTTTCCTGTAATCTCGTCCAGGATACAGGGCTTGCCGGATTCATCGACAGACGGTACAAGTTCATGGGTGACCTTGCCGTCCCTGCTCACGGTCATGCCGTAGAATTTCATGCGGCAATCGCCTATGGTCAGCTTGCCCGGTTCGAAATCCTGTGTGACATTGTGCATGACGAGCTTGCCGTCAACGTAGGTATCGTCACCTCTCTGGGATACTGTGTATACCTGTCCCGGCACAATGTCCAGCGCGCTGAAGTTATTGTAGCCATAGGCAGTGTATATCTGACTCAGTTCCTGACGCACTCGGTATCCGATCCGCTTGCCGTCGGTCGTCAACATCAGGTTGCCGTAACTGTTGGCGTTGTCAAGCGAGAACCTGAAGTCGTAATCCGATTCCAGATCCATCGTTATATCCGTACTGATTCCTGAGAATATCTTCGGGAACATCAGCGCCTTTACGGGGTCCATGTTTGTGAATTCCGTGGAACCGGGACGCAGATAGCCATATGTTATTTCATCGTCAGGATAATACTGCTTTCCGGTATTTCTGTCGAGTATGCAGGGATTGCCGTTGCCGTCGTTGGACGGCTCAAGCACATGCGTTACCTCGCCCTCTTCTCTTATGGTCATCCCGAAGAAGAACATCCGGCATCTGCCAATGTACAGTTTGCCTTTTTCCAGATTCTGAACGACATTGCGCATGATCAGTTTGCCGTCAACATAGGTGTCCGTTCCCTTCTGAGATACGGTGAAGATCTTGCCCGGCACAATATTCAATGCCCTGAAATTGTTGTAGCCGTACGCTGTGTATATCTGATTCAGCTCCTGGCGGACTCTGTAGCCTATACGCTTGCCGTCATGTGCCAGCATCAGATTGCCGTAGCTGGAATCGTTTTCCATCGCAAACTCAAAATCATACTCAACGCCTTCGCCTATCGTGATGTCGGTCGATACTCCCGATTTCATGTTGGGGAAAAGCAGGGCGCTCCTGTATGCACTCTTATTCAGATCAGTCTGCAATTCGGGAATGTTCACTGATCTGGTCGCGGCAGTGGCCGGTCTTGACGTCGTGGTGGTTGAGCCGGTCTTTGCCCCTGTCGTCGTCGTGGTGGTTGGCGCGGCAGTGGTCGTGGTAGTTGTCGTCGTCGTCGTTGTCGTCGTTGTCGTCGTTGTCGTCGTTGTCGTGGTTGTTGTGCCGCTTGTATCATCGGTGTTCTCATATACCGGCTCAACTATAATTGTCGTGGTGGTGGTAGCCGGCTCGGACACCGTGGTACTCGTTGCGGTTGTTGTCACAGTCGTGGCTTCCGTCCCGGCGGGAGCGGTGGTTTCGTCCGGTCCCGCTTCGGCGGATGTCTCCGACGGGGCGTCATTTGATGAGGTTTCCTCTGAGGGCGCCTTCTCTTCTTCTGTGGAAGTGCCCGCGCTTACCAGCGCTTTTACCAGCTGCGGGAAGAACCAGCGATGGTTATATCTGTCCATGAGGCAGTAATTGTTGACACTTTGCGCGGAATCAAAACGGTTTCCGTCGTCCCACCACACGCAGGCAATTCCCAGTTTCTTCGCGCCGGTCACAACCTTGTTGATGTACTCCAAACGGCGCTCGGTATTGTCCTCATAGGTGTGGTTGCGCATTCCGAACTCGCCAAGTACCGCGGGTACGCCATGGTCAATGAACGAGCTCTTTACAAGGGAAAAGAGATAATCTATGCGCTTATCGGGTTTGTCGTAGGAATGATAGCTTATGATCAGATGGTTGGGTATCGTGTCCCTCGGAAGCACAAAGCCGTCAATGTTTTCCTCCGAAACAATCGCCGCGTACAAAGGAACCATCAGGAAACGCTTGCTGTTGTTTCCGCCGCTTGCTCTGACGGTATTGACAAAGGTCTGGTTGAGCTTATTTACGTTATCGTAGTTGTCAGGGGAAGCGGACGTCCATTGCTCTTTGGCATTCAGGATCTCGTTCATGCCTTCAAATACAAGGCGGTTGTCGTAATCCTTGAAGCGCTCCGCAATCTGCTCCCACAAACGACGCATACGATTGTTGCTTCTCTCGTACTTTTCGTTGTCCGGACTGATCCACGCGCCCTTGCCTGTGTCGTGATGGATATTGATGATGCAGTACATGTTGTCGTCCAGCACATAGTCCACTATCTCCTGAACACGGTCCAGCCATTCCTTGTCGATATTGGCGTCCCAGTCGGAATTGCCGAAATACGTTACGGGTACGCGCACGGTCTTGAATCCGGCTTCCGCAACCATGTCGATCATCCGTCTGGTGGTAACCGGATTGCCCCAGCATGTTTCGGTTCCTTTGACGCTGTTGCCCTTTGAACCGTTGATGCTGTCGAGCGCGTTGCCGAGGTTCCAGCCGACCTGCATCGCCTTCACCATTTCCGTCGCGTCGGAATAATCCGACCTGATCTTCTGATTCCTGTCAGCCCATACGATTCCGATGACTGCCTGCGCAATTCCCAGAATCAGCAGCACGGGAATCACCAATGCTACAATTCTTTTTGACAAAATAACCACTCCTCATGTTGTTTAAAATGCTACTATATCTAACGCTTCAGCTTTTATTTTCGCAGGCCTTATCTATCAGATCCATCAATTCATCGGAAACGCCTGTCCTTACCTTTCTGCAGAACAGCTCTTCCTTTTGAATCAGTTTGTCGAAATCTTTCGCCTCAAAAACCGTTATTGCCGCGGGATATTCAAAATAATGTATATTACGCCAATTCACCAGCCATCTTTGTTCCGGTTCATCGTATTTGATGCATCTGTATTTGAAATCCGAATTATGCACTATGGTGTGGAAATATTCTTCGTCCGGAAACTGGATGTGCTCCATTTCCGCATTGAAGCCCGGATGGCTTCCCGCAAAATCCAGGATATATCTCACGCAGTCGTCGGTCAGCGCCCACTGCGCCGCCCCGTAATACAGCGGATATTCCTCCCCGTCCTGCCTGATCACTCCGTCAAATGTAAGCCTCGGAATGCTCCTGACGATCTTCTTTATGCCGTGAATCAGCTTCTTGGGCGCGGATTTGTCCGAACGGTAGAATTTATCCTCGTAATCGTGATACAGTTTATACTTGCCCTGGAAGTGCCTGTCCTTTGACTGGCCGATTTTACAGGCGCGTATGAATTCCTTATCGCTGTATCCGGTAAAGTAAGCCTCTATCTGTTCATTTGATTTCAGCGGATAATCAAGATTCTGCAAAAGTACATATCTGTCAAACGCTATGTCTGAGGATACCGCTTCCTTCATTAATTCCAGAGTCGCTCTTATCGCCGAAAAGCTGCCCCACGAAACATCATATCTTTTTTGGGTGAAAAATACCCGCTCGCAGCCTTCCAGTCTGCTTTCAAATTCCGCCTGATCGCTCTTCTGATCGACGTGGATAAACATGTAAAAATTCTCTTTGGCGGTGAGTTTTTTTGTGACTCTCGCAACCACGTCGGGATCGCAATGACAAAGATTTAAAAAAGCTATGTTCATGAAATTTGTCTCCTCATATGATTCATTTGTTCTTTTTTAATACCTTCCACAACCTGCGATATACAGACGGATGTTGGTTGAATAAATCCAGCTCCATTTTTTCCTTCCTGCTCAGCTTCAGGACGGTCTGGTATTTTTTGTACTTCCTTTTTTCGGAGTGGAAACATTTCTTGTAGACGCCGCTGTAATCTTCGCCGGTTTCTCCCGACAAATCCATAAATCTGCAAAGCATATGTATATACAGGAAAAACATCTTCCTGCACAAGTCGTACTCCTTACGCCTGGCGTAAAAACTGATCCTTTCTCCGTACGCTTTGAACAGATCAAAACGCTTCACATTGAATCCCCGGTTCATGAGGCTGCCGTCACACAGGAAGTAGCTGTAATACGGGGCTTTTACTAAAACCACTCGGCTGAAGCTGTACAGGATCCTGTAGGTTACGCTCTCGTCCTCTCCCACCATCCGGTCCGCCGGGAACCGGAACTTCTTCATTACAGAAGCCGGAATCAGCTTGTTCCAGACGACCGTTGCCACCGTCGCGCTGTGCGTGTCCCCGAAATAGATGCTCTGCGCTTCGCGCCTGTTGAGAACCTGCGTGTCATATTCCGGCTCGCTCTCATACGGTTCGTCGCCGTAAACCACCCTGTATTCGCAGACCGCCATTCCGGCATTGGTCTCCTGGATGGCCTGCAGCAGCTTTGCGTACATGTCGGGATGCAGATAATCATCCGGGTCAAGGAACGCGATATAATCTCCCGTGCATTTCTCCAATCCCAGATTGCGCGCGGCAGACGGTCCGCTGTTCTCCTCGTAGAAGTAATGAAACCTCGGATCCTTCGCGGCATAATCCCTGCATATTTCCGCGCTTGTGTCTGTGGAACCGTCGTCAACCATGATCACTTCCAGATTCTGATAGGACTGATTCTTCACGCTGTCCAGCGAACGATTGAGCAACTTTTCCATATTATATATCGGAATTATGACGCTTATTTTAATATTCATTAAAATTTTCCTCCAAACGCCTGAACCTCTGAGCCGATTGCTTCATGCCGCTCTGCAATCTTGCATTCCGGTCATCTTTTGAAGCTGAACGAGAGCAGTCCCGCCACGGACGCCGCAAGAAAGATCATCAAAAAATGACCCCTTTTCAGAAGGAAAAACGGTATCGCCTTGATTCCCTCGAACTTTACCTGCATTGTCTCTATCGCCTTTCCGGTTTCCTCATAGTCAGTGTAACGACGGTAGGCGCGGTATCTTTCTTTGAACCTGTATCTCGGATCTCTCCTGCCCAGCAGCACCGCAAGCTCAAAACAGGACATCACTACCGTGCCGTACCAGTATTTTTCTATATCAAGTCCCAGCCGCTTTTTGATGGACTCGGTAAGATTCCTTCTGGCGCGGATGATCTCCATCTTTGTGTCCGGCACTGCCATTGGATTTTTTCTGTAGACCGAAATGGTGGATGTATTCCTCACCACCAGGTAATAATAGCATTTGCGGACTATCACGCACCGCTTCGCATAGCTCATGTACTCCACATTGAAACAGGTGTCCTCGCCCACGCGAAGTCCGGGCACGAACCTGACGTTGTTGTCCCTGACAAGATCGCCCCTTACCATCGAATGCCACAGCCCGTTATTTTCCTTCTGGAAGGGGTTTTTCCTGTCGCCCCTGATCCAGTGCCTGACGTCTTCCAGTGATACTCCGATGAAGCGCGGCATCAGATCGGTCATGATTTCTTCGCCCTCATATACGTCCTTTTCCATGCCGGGCAGATGTGTCTCCGTTATCTCGCCGTTTTCCTCGAGGTAATATCCGAATATCACGGAATCCGCTTCCTTGCTTACCGCTTCCTGATACAGCTCCTCCAGACACTCCGGTTCCACATGGTCGTCTCCGTCAAAAAAGAGAAGGTATTCTCCCTTTGCCTTTTCTATCGCGGCATTCCGCGCCACGGATACGCCTTCGTTTTTCTTGTGGATTACCGTGATCTTATCGCTCTGCGCGGCGTATCTGTCGCATATCGCCGGCGTTTCATCCGTCGAGCCGTCATCCACTACATATACGTCATAATCCTGGAACGTCTGCGCAAGAATGCTGTCAAGACATCCCTCTAAATATCCGCTTACATTATATACCGGTATAATTATACTTATCTTAGGACTCAAGATAATCCTCCTCTTCCGTCGGCTCCCTCTTCCGTCGGCTCCTGAATGTACAGCCTGAGCTGGAATTTTTCCTTATAGTCAATATTGAACGCGTACTGCGCAAGCACTATCAATGAGAAACAGAACACTGCGTTGGTGACATATATCTCCGTGATGGCGTACATACTGTATACGCTGAGAAAAATGGCGTCCTTCCGGCTTATATTTTTGCCTACTGCCAGAAACAGAAGAGAGAGAATCACAAGGAATATCAGTCCGAACGAAACCAGGTGCCACATATATGCGTTGTCACACGCAATTCCGTTGAACCAGTACCCTTTCCAGTAGTCTTTATCACGCAGCGCAAGCGTATTGCCGAATATTGTCGCGCCGTATTTGTCATACATGTACGCGCCGTAAATCAGACGGCCCGTAAAGAAATCGTTCAGCCAGTTGTACATCGACAGCAGCGTGCTGTTGAACTGCGTGTAATACACCGATATCAGACAGAAAAATACTCCCAGAATGGCATAGGCATATTTTACAAACCATCTGACTATGCCCATTTTCCACTTCGGAATGAACTTTTCCATTACTATCAGCACCAATACCACTACCGAGATGATTGTATTGGTGGTTGAAAGCGTGAAATAATTTAACGTCGCGTTGATCAGTGCCACAATCACCAGTCTCGGCACATTCAGTTTTTCATAATTGACATACAGATATTCAAAAATCGTCCATATCAGGAACATCGAGAACGTGTTGGCATGGGACATGAAAAACGAATGCCGCAGTACTCCGTATCTGTAAACATATTCGATCGATTCCGGATTGGTGATCAGTGTGAATATATATGCCGCCACATGTACCGTCAGCACGGTCGCCCTGACTTTATATGACCAGCCAAGCACATAATTCAGATTGATGCCCTTGCTTGCCGCCATGCAAAAATAGGTTACCAGCAAATAGTAATTATCCATTTTTGTATATGAATATGCACACAGCACCCCTAACGCCACTACTGCGAATATCTGAAACCGTGTCAGTTCCTCTTCGATCAGTACCAGCAGCATACATACCACAAATACCCCCAGCAGGAGCGAGTCAACCGCCCCCGGCGGTTGTATGATGTCGGAATAACTGAATAGCAGTCTCAGCAGTATGCTGATAAATCCGACTGTGTACATCTTTTCAACGTCATACTTCAACATCAGATTCCCCATGAATCTATCTGCTCCTCCTATACTTAATTCGGGACAGGCGTAGACTTACTTCATCAGCGACTGCTTGATGCTGAAATATCCCACCGTGAGCAGCGTCATCTGATGCTTGACTATCGTGTATTCAAACCGCCGGTAAAAACTCAGCTTGTCTGTGGGAACATGCGCCACAATGTCTTTCACCACCGGCGTGCGCAGAAGCTCTCCGGTCAGACGGCGCCTCTCCCCGCCCCTGACGCTCGACACAAGCGAGCGTATGATAGTCAGCATCGAGAAAAACTGATAGAGACACATGGTTTCGCTGTACTTGCTCCGCGCCGGGTCCGCTGTGTATTCCGTGCAGTATCTCCACAGGATAGCAAGACAGTCCATCCTCTTTTTCAGATGGAAGGTCCGCATCGCGCCTGCCGGATTCTGAAGATATTGTAACACCGGTATGTTGCTGAGCCTCACCGTACTGATATATTTGCAGTACTCCATGACGAATATGTAGTCCTCGCCTACCGCTACTCCAGACGGAAACGACACTTTGTGCTGCCTGACAATATCCGCCCGGAAGAGCTTGCCCCAGCAGGTGTGCAGTAACGGCGTGCCAAGCAGTGTCTCCATAAACCGGCTGTCGTCCGCGCTGCCGTCAACTTCTTCCGGAAAAGGCTCCTCCGCCAGTTTTCCGTCCGTAAAAAGGGAGTAATAGCTGAACGCCACAAAGTCTGTCCCTTTTTCGGCGCTGGTTATTACCGTTTTCCATTGGTCGGAAATGAACCGGTCGTCCGCGTCCATAAACATCAGGTATTTCCCGACGGCTTGTGCCATTCCGGCATTCCTTGCCTGGGCTACGCCTTTGTTCTCCTGATGAATCACCTTAACGCATTCGCTGCGCGCGGCTATCCTCTCCGACAGTTCCCCGGAGCCGTCGGTGCTTCCATCGTCTACCAATATGACCTCCACGCTGCCGGCATATTCCCCCGGAAGCGCTGTCAGGGAATCTACGCTCTCTTCGAGTGTCGCCGCAGCCTGATATACCGGGACAATCACACTTATCAACATGATCTGTAAATCCTTTTTTGTTATTTAATATTTTGATTTATATTTTATTTCAGACGCAGCCGAGAAAAGCCTCACATATAATAGGTAGGATGCATGCGTCATGGTCTTCATATACAGATTTTTCTTGCCTTTGGCTTCCTTCAATCGGGGATTGTTCTTCCAATCCGGGAAAAGCTGCCTGAGATTGTCCCAATTCTTCTCAGCTACCCATTTTCTTTCTTCCTTGCCCTCAATGTCCGCGATTCGCTTGACGGTATTGCAAAGCGAAATCCTTGTGGCAAGGTATTCTATGTCGTGCTTGTAATCGTCGTAAAAGCCCTTCTCTTTGTAATACTCCACAAGATGCTCGAACACATGGAAAATGTCAAGTATCTTCCTTGTGGGCCGGTTCATTATGGATTCGCTGCGGAAAACATAATGTATGCCCGCTTCTTTGATATAGGACATCTTTCTTATGAAGGGAACGAGCTTGACAAAAAATTCAACGTCCTCGTGGATCATTCCCACGCTGAACTTCACTCCGCTGGCAAACAGCCAGTCCCTGTTGTATATCTTGTTCCACACAACAGAACGGCCGACGCGGATCATCTCGTGCTTGTCGGTTATCTCGGCGCCTATCTCCACATCGTAGCTGTCCGGATAGTTGTGATAAAGATTGCATTCCACAATGTCGCTGACCTCTTCTCTAGCTTTTGCCAGCATTGTTTCATACATATCCGGCTCTACATAGTCGTCTCCGTCCACAAATCCTATGTATTCCCCGCGCGCGTACTGCATCCCGTAGTTGCGCGCGTCTGAAAGTCCTCCGTTGGCTTTGGATACGCCTACTATGCGTGAATCACGGGCGGCGTATTCGTCTATCACCCGCTGCGATTCATCCGGTGAACCGTCGTTGACCACTATTATTTCGATGTTTTTGTATGTCTGAGCCAAAAGGCTGTCAAGGCATTTCGGCAAATATTCCTGCACATTGTACACAGGGACAATTACACTTAAATCCACCATATTACCAACCCATCCTGACCTTTTTATTTATATGGCATATGCCGCCACAGTGCGCGCTTTATTTTGGCTTGACCTCATTTTCGAGGAAATTCCGGATTGTTCTGACATGTTTTCTCTTGCAGGAGACAAAGGTCTTGTACTTCTTTTTTCTCGCGAGTTCAATTTTATCCGCCAGCGAATCGTTCTCCCCGCAGCACACCACCAGTCCCGCGTCCTCGAACGACTGGGCTATCTCGATCTGATGATCGTCAACATGCTCGCCGAACTTCGCCAGCCTCGGGTACACAACCACATGCTTTCTCTTTTTGATGGCGTCCACGATGGTTCCCACGCCGCTGTGCGTGATTATCAGGTCGCTCTCGTTGACTTTGGTTTCAAAATCCTCGGGGTTCATATAATCGGTAAATTCATAATGCTCGGGGCTGTAGTCCGAAGCCCCGATCTGAGCATATACCGGCTCATTGATCACACCTTGCTCCACAAGCGCGTCAACTTCTTTCAGAAGCCGGTCCAATGGGAATTTCTGGGTTCCGACCGATACAAAAATCATCTATACATCACCTTGACTTTCATTTGAAATGCTTTGCAGCGCCTAAGCTACTATCCGGAACATGACCCCATGAATTCCGCATAGTGCCCAATCAGAAGATACACCCGCAATACACGGCTTTGGGGTATATATCAAGCAGATATTCCGATTGGACTATGAACAGATCCGCCACGTTGTACATCAGCTTGCCCGTAAGGGAGCCTGTGTTGAAGCGCGCAAATGATTCAATATATACTACCTTCCTGTGAAACATCTTCGCTATGCAGCAGATAGGATAGCAGATCAACGCGCCTGTGGTTATGATGCAGTCCGGTTTCTCTTTCAGAAACAGCTTGAGCGATTTGAACCACAATGCCACGAATTTGGGCAGAAACAATACTTCTTTCCGATTTTGCTTGGATACATGATAAACCCTCGAGCAAATATGCGCTTCATCAAAATCGTTTTGTTCCGTAATCAGAAACGAGTCGTATTCTTCAGATATTTCCTTCAGCTGATTTATCTCCGCCAAATGTCCGCCCGAAGAGGCGATAAAACACAATTTCACGAAAGAAGCCTCCTTTTTTTAGGTTAGCCTGTCATTTTGCTTTCATTTGTCTGATCCGCTCACGATGGCATCGATCATTGCCTTGTCATACCACTGGCATTTCGATCTGTCAAGCATCGCGTAATTGTTGATGCTCTGCGCATCCGGGAAGCTCCCTCCGTCGTCCCAGCAGAAGCAGCCCATTACCCCTAACTTCCGGCATTTTGTCACAAAGGACTTCATGTAGAGCCTGCGTTCGGTTGCCGAACCGCTGTTGGACGGATTGCCTTTGATGCCGAATTCACCAATGATTACATTGATATTGTTATCAATAAACCTGGCTTTTACACGCTTGAACATATCGTCTGTGGAATTTTTGCTGCTGTAATAATAATGTACGCCCGCTATCAGCCTGTTGTCCGCCTTATCTTCCGGCATGACAAACATCGCCAGCGCATTAACGTCTGTTGACGCGGCATAGGTATTGATGATCAGGTAACGGCTGCTGTTGCTGCCGCCCGCCGCTCTCACCGTCTCCACAAATGTCCGGTTCAGCTCGTTGACGGCTAAATAGTCGTTATAAGATGCGTCTGTCCACTGATTCTTGGTGTTGAGCAGCTCATTCAGACCCTCGAATATCAGTTTGTCATCATAGTCCCTGAACCGCTCCGCAATCTGCTTCCAGAGTGAAGCCACGCCTTCCTTTGTCTCTTCCAGTCGGGAGGAATCGGCTTTTATCCACGCGGTTTCACCTGTATCATGATGGACATTGAGGATGCATATCATGTTATTGTCCAGGACGTAATTGACCACTTCTTCTACCCTGTCAAACCACTTCTCGTCCACTTTGCCGTTATCGTCAAGGTGATCGTACCATGTGACCGGGACCCTCACGGCATTAAAGCCGGATTGCTTTACAGTGCTTATCATGCTTTCGGTGGTCACGGGATTGCCCCACGCCGTCTCATAGAACGATACGCTCTCTCCGCGTCTGTATGCTATGCTGTCAAGTGAATTGCCTAAACACCAGCCTACCATCATACTCTCTCTGCCGTTCTTCGCCTGATCGTTTCCTAAATATTCATCAAGGGAAGAACTGCCTGATCTGAGCAGATTCGCCCCTATGCATACGGCGATGATTATCGTCAGGACAGCCAGGGCGGCGAAGATCGCTGCCAGCTTCAATGATGAATTACCTGTAAATAGCTTTTTCATAAATGTTCCCTTTCCGGCACTACACATAAAAATACGCCCATGGCTCTCATGAAAAGCCTGTTTTTATTTCTATGTACTTCATGCTCACTGTCAGATGAAACCCCATCGCACATCATCATCTCAACTGAATTCTTTGGCTGAACCCAGTATAATTGAGAATTTTTTCTTCTGAAAATTATACCAAATTTTTGTCCTAAAGTCAATAGCTGTGCAGGATTTTCTTGAAATGATGAATAGTATGTTGTCTTAATATTCTTTCTCTTTATTCATATGTTTGATTTTGCCCACGCTTTTTAGTCGACGGAGCTGCCTTCATATTATATTATAATAAATATACATCTCTTTTTCAAGTTATTCAAACGCTTTTTTCCGCCTTCTGCCGTTTTTCTGCGATTCAACCAAACTCAACAAAGACTGTCGGCAGGATATGTATTATTTATCATTTTTCTTCTCCTGAATTGCCGTTGTATTTTTGTAATATTTTTTTTTATAACTAATTGTAAATTAGTACATTTAAAACAAAGATTAATTATATAAAAAATATACCGTCAAACCTTATTGATTTTTCTCGTTAACAATGATAAAATGAGAGGTGATTGATGCCTGATCGATTCTGTTATTTTTGTATTGAAAAAAATAACACTGTCCTCGCATACCCGGTCCCCGCACTCCCGGGCCGGTCTTATGAGCCTGTTCAGAATACGATTTGCAACATTTTTCAAATTAATCATTTTGGGGGTATGGTCGCAATATGAGCGAGTCAAAAAGCAATGAACACATAATCGAGAACGATTCCGTTCGCAGCAACTCTGTCGGTTTTCCGTTCTCCCCAGGCAGCCCCGCCTCGCAGAACCGCTTCGGCAGCACCGGCGAAAGCCCTGCTTCCCGGGACGGAAATTCCGCTGATGATGACAACCTCGATAATCTGAATGACGCCGAATGGCTCAACAAGGTCCTCGAGAAAATCCTGAAAAATCAAGGCGCCGGCAAACAGGAGTCAAATTCCAATTCCGCCGTTATTCCGGATGATTTCACTCCCTCTTCCCGCGGGGACAATCAGAATGCCTCCTACTTTCAAAATAAACATGGTTACCATGACGAACTCCCCCTCGACTATGAACCGTTGATACATAACAATGACAGCGTATTGTCACAGAATATTCCCGATGATTTTCCGCCTCCGGAGGATTTGACAGACAGTTTCATTCCGCCTGAGCCCCTCGAAGAAATTGAGGAATTTTCAAGTGAGCCAGAGCCT
>ONWI01000196.1 GCA_900321515.1 uncultured Eubacteriales bacterium
ACGGAACCGTCCGGATATCCTCCGGCGACGACGGAATACACGCGGGTTCCTCCCTCAAAATAAGCGGCGGAACCGTGGATATCTCCAAGAGCTACGAGGGTCTGGAAGGCATGTCCATTGACATCAGCGGCGGCACGGTTTCGGTCAACGCCTCCGACGACGGTCTCAACGCCGCGGGGGGCAGCGATCAGAGCAGCGTCAACGGCCGTCCCGGTCAGAACAAATTCGCGGCGCAGGAGGGCGTTTATATCAGCATATCCGGAGGGAATGTCACCGTCAATTCCTCCGGCGACGGCATCGACTCCAACGGCGACGTGACAGTTTCCGGCGGCAAGACATTTGTTTCGGGCGCAGACGACAACGGCAACGCCGCGCTCGACTTCAACGGCGAAGCGACAATCACCGGCGGCGTATTCGTCGCGGCGGGCATGAGCGGCATGTCTCAGAATTTCGGCGAAAAATCCACACAGGGCGCTATGCTTGTGAATGTTGACACCCAGCAGGGCGGCAGCGAGATTATTCTCAGGGATTCGGGCGGAAAGACTCTGGTTTCATTCACTCCCCAAAAGAGCTACAACAGCGTCGTCGTGAGCACGCCGGAAGTCATAAAGGGCGGGACATTCACGCTCGTCACAGGCTCCTCCGGTACGGACGTCAGGATGGATTCGCTCATCTACGGCGCAGGAGGCATGGGCGGAGGATTCGGCGGCGGCAGAATGCCTGGCGGTCAAAAAGGTCCCGATGGTCCAAAAGGTCCCGGCAAAAGATAATTTTCTTAGAGCCTGAACAGGCTCTTATATCAACGACAACCGCAAGGACGATATGCAGCCATTTCGTCCCTGCGGTTGATTTATTAATTTGACTTTTTAAAGAATTAAAGTGGTAAACCATATTGACAAAGCCTGAATCATAAAATATAATATTCTGGTACCTCTTCCGCGGACGGTCCGCGGATATCACTCATATTTGCCTTAAAAGGCGGAAAGGATTGATTAAGTTTGAATACCATCGAACTTAGCGCAATCGCTATCTATTTTTTGCTTGTGATAGGAATAGGAATATTCTTCTTTATCAAGTCAAAAAAGAGCGAAAGCGAAAAAGAGTACTTCCTTGGCGGAAGAAATATGAACGGTCTCGTGGCCGCCCTCAGCGCCGGCGCTTCCGACATGAGCGCATGGGTGCTCATGGGTCTGCCGGGTTCCATCTATCTGGCGGGCGTGGGCAAGGTCTGGATTGCAGTCGGTCTGCTGTGCGGCACTGTCGCCGCGTGGATTTTTGTCGCGCCTAAGCTGCGCAGATATTCCATCAGGGCAAACGACTCCATCACTATCCCCCAGTTCCTCACCAACCGCTTTATGACCGACAACAAGGCGCTCCAGATAATCTCCGCGCTCGTGTTTGTCATTGTCTACTGGGTGTACTCCGCATCGAGCATCGTCGCCTGCGGCGATCTCTTCAAGACCGTGCTGGATGTTGACCCCAAGATCTCCATGATCGTCGCTACCGCAATCATCGTGCTTTACACCTTTCTCGGAGGCTTCAACGCAGTATGCTGGACCGACTTCTTCCAGGGACTTCTCATGCTCGGCGCGCTCATGCTCTGCCCCATCATCGCCCTTATCGGTGTCAAAACCGGCAGCTTTATCGTTGATTCCGGCGCGGCGCTTCCGGAGAATTACTTCAATCTGCTTTCAAGCGGTTCCTTCAACTGGGCAAGCATTGCAGACATTCTCACCGGCTTCGGCTGGGGTCTCGGCTACTTCGGTATGCCTCACATCATCGTGAGATTCATTGCCATCAAGTCCGAAAAGGATATGAAAAAATCTCAGATCGTCGGAAGCTGCTGGACAGCAGTTATCCTCACCATGTCGGCTGTTGTGGGTCTCTTCGGCAGGTACCTCTTCAACGACACCCTCGCCGAAAGCAAGAGCCTTGTCTTTGTCACAATGGTCAGAACTTTCTTCCCCGCGTTCATCGCCGGCATTCTGCTCTCGGCTATCATCGCCGCTGCCATGAGCACGGCGGATTCCCAGCTTCTCGCCTCGTCGTCGGCGTTTTCCTCCGACGTTTACAAGGCGGTCATCCGCAAGAATGCTTCCAACAGGGAAATGATGTGGGCAGGCAGAATTGTGGTCGTCATCATCGCCGTCGTCGCCTTCCTGATAGCCAGCAGCCCGAGCTGCGAAGGCATCATGGAGCTTGTCGAATGTGCGTGGGGCTTCTTCGGCGCCTCCTTCGGTCCGGTTATCCTTCTCGCCCTCTATTGGAGGAGATTCACATATTCCGGAGCCGTCGCCGGTATCGTTACCGGCTTTGCGGTGGATATGATCTGGTACATGCTCTTTACCGGTGATTCCGGAATATACAAGTTCGGTCTTTTCAACACCGGCATATACGAGATAATCCCCGGCTTCGTATGCGGCATGATCGCCGCTGTGCTGGTTTCGCTCATCAGCAGGAAGCCCTCCGAAGAAGTGCTCGCTCTCTTTGAACAGGCAAAGCAGCCCATCGACACGTCATCTTCCGCCGAATAAGTCGAGAAATAATCATACATCTGATCCATCAAAAAACAGCTCTTACCAGTCGGCAGGCTGCCGATTTCGGTAAGGGCTGTTTATCTTATGCCGGTTTTTTTATCCGAATATGCTCCGGAACAGGTTCATCAGCCAATCTTTCAGTGAAAAACTGCCTCCGTCATCCCGCGCGGCGGATTCCCCTCCGTCCCCGGGGTCTGGGGCGGAGCTGTGAGGGGTATCGTCCGAGTCGGGACGGGCAGGGGGAACAATCGAATTGGACGTGATTCTCGTCACGCCGATTGAACGGTAATACTCCATCTGATCGGTGTCATCCACGGTCCAGACCATTAATTCCAGACCGGCAGCGCGGATTTTCCCTATTCTCTCCTTTGACACGAACGTGGAAAAATCAATCCCGTCAATCCCGTTCTTTGCGCAAAATTCGATGTCGGCATCCGGCACATATTTCCTTATGAGAAAAACGCTTACATCAGGCAGGGCGTTCTTTATGTAGCTCAGATAAACCTTGCCGAAGCTGATGATAATTATATCCTCTCTTTCCTCGCGTGCCCCTATGAACTCCGTGAAGCTCTGAAGATATGTCGTATTCACGTCAATCGGAATCTCGATCACAGGGTGCATTCCGTAAGATCTGCATACATCAAGATATTCCGCGAGTGTGGGTATCCTTTCATCCGGGTAGCGGTCCAATCCGTTGCCGACGTTGACCGAATACTTCCTCAGCTCGTCAAAGGTCAGTTCGGATACGCATCCACTGCCCGTGGTTACGCCGTTTATGCGATAATCGTGACAAATCACCCATACTCCGTCGGAAGTCCTCCTCGCGTCGCACTCCGCGCCCCAGAATCCCCGCTCGCCCGCCAGACGGAACGCCGCCAGCGTGTTCCCCGGTGCTATGGCGGAATATCCCTGATGAGCTATGATCTGCATTTCGTCTGCAACGCCGCCAGCGGAGACAGGATCCGGCGCGGCGCAGTCTTCGCCGGCAAACACACGCATTCCCGGCAGGGACGCCAGCATCAACGCCGAAAGCATCAGACAGACGGTTCTTTTTATCATATCAGCCAATGGCCGCCACACACCTTTCCGGAAGAATATCTGCTTTTCATATTTTATCATACCGCGCATTCCAATTCAATATTAATGACGCTACATTTATCAAACATTTATCAAACATTTATCAAAC